>NZ_JBHZBH010000028.1:0-124258 GCF_042754765.1 Nonomuraea sp. NPDC059194
TACTGCACTCGGGAGGGTGTGGGAGAGTAGGTCGCCGCCGCGCAATTCTTTAACGTTAGGCCCTGTCCGGGGAAACCTGGACAGGGCCTTTCTGCATTTCCAGGGGTGCAGAGAGAGGCCCCGATCGGGAACCTCCTACTCCATCCATTTCCGTGAAACGGAAGTGGTTCGCAAGGAGGCTGACACCGGTTGGCAAGCCGTCCGACAGCACGTCCCCGCATTCTCACTCCATGACAACCCAAGGGGTGAGCCATGCGCAAGTCAGCAGCGGCAGCGGCGGGAATAGCGGCACTGGCCGCGCTCACGGCGGTGCAGGGGGTCGCGCTCGCCGAGCCCCGACCGAAGGACGTCGCGGTGGGCACCCGGCTGGCCGCGAAGACGAACCCGGCCGTTCAGCTGATCGACCAGTCCTACACGGCGACGGTCGTGATCCGTGAGCCGGTGCCGACCAAGGCTTTCCGGGCGCTGTTCGCCAAGGCGGAACGGCTGGCGAAGGCGGGCCGGATTCCCGCCGACCACCAGAGCCGGGCCGACTGGGTGCTGAGGACGGCGGCGAAGAACGTCAAGAAGTACCTCGCGCCCGGCAAGGCCGTACGGAAGGTCGCCACGGTGGCAGGCGGTAACTGCACCGGCTGGTGGGTCACGTCTGACGGCTACATGGTGACCGCCTCGCACTGCGTAGGCGCGGCCAACGCCGAGCTGCGTCAGCTGTTCGTCAGCCAGGCGCTGTCCACGACGGTCAAGAACGACGTGCGCGACTTCACCAGGTTCGCGTCCAGGTTCGCGCAGCCCGACGAGGAGATGGCGGGGCTGGCCGAGAAGTTGTTCGTCGCCCACCACCTCAGGGTCATGCGCCTGATAGACCTCAAGAAGCCGTTGAGCGTCGTGCTGCACGACGGCCAGGGCACGATCACCCTGGGCAGCCTCGAACTGGTCGCCAAGGGGAGCAACTTCCCAGGTGAGGACTTCGCGCTGCTGAAGATGGCGGGGGCGCGGGGCCTGCCGACGGTGTCGCTGGGCCGTGACGACGACGTCAGGGTGGGCGACTCTCTCTACATCAGCGGGTTTCCCGGCATCACGGTGGCCAACCCCAACCTGGATGCGCGGTCGAAGCTGTTCCCGTCGGTGACCGAGGGCGCCTACAACGTCAAGCGCAGGACCGTGGAGGGCGTGCCGTACCTGCAGGCACAGGCGCCCGCGTACCACGGCAGCTCGGGCGGGCCGGTGTTCGGCAGCGACGGACGAGTGATCGGCATGCTGATCGCGGGGAACGTGAAGTTCGATGGAGGGTTCACGGAGAACGCCAGCTTCGTGCTGCCGGTCGGCATCATCAAGAGGCGGCTGGCCGTTGCGTCGGTGAAGCCCGTCACGTCGGCGACGTCGCGGATCTACGGCTCGGGGCTGGAGGACTACTTCGCCAGGCGGTACGGGGCGGCGCTGAAGAAGTTCCGGTTGGTGCGGGAGCTGTACCCCGCGCATCCGTATGTGGGCGGGTTCATCGAGGACACGAAGAAGGCTCTGCGCTAGCCCGGCCGAGGCGCGGACGAGCGGCGGCCACCCAATCCAAGCGGGCCAGCTACGGCAACAAAGCCCTGCGCTAGCCCGGCGCCCGCGGCCCGCGCCCCCACGGCGGGGACGCGAGCCGAAACAAAGCGACCCGTCACAAAGCGGGCCGTAACAAAGGTGGCGCTAGGGAAGGATGAGGAGCGCGTCGCCGACGGCGCGCTCGCTGCCGTCGGACGGCTTGTTGACGACCTTGCCGCCCACGACCATCGCGGTCGAGCCGCCGCCGTCGAGGTTGATCGCCTGGACCGCGCCCAGCCACTTCATCAGCTGCGCCGCCTCGATCATGTTCGCGCCGACCGTGATGCCCGGCTTGCGGCCGTCGACGGTCGCCATGACCAGGCCGCCCGAGCGCGTCACTCCGACGAGCGTGCGCGGGTGCCGGCGAAGGATCATGTTGACCGAGTCGTGACCGTCGCGCTTGGCCGTCACCTTGATGCGGCCGTTGCGGACGAGCCCGACGCCGCCGCCGATGATGCTGACGTCAGGGGCGAGCACAACGCGGCGACCGGTGCGCTGGTCGATGACCTTGGCGTCGACGTTGACGGTCCAGCTCTCCCACGCGTGCTCCCACAGCCATTCGGCCGCCGTGCCGGAGCCGTGCAGGACCCGCGATCCGGCCGGTACGGCGCCGCCCGCCTGGCGCAGGGCGGTGACCTTGCCCGTGGCGTCGATGACGGCCTCGGCGCCGCCGTCGGCAGGGGTCTTGACCCCGTACTCCTCGGTGTAGAGGACGAGTTCGTCGGCGGCGGGCAGGCGGTTGACGCCGTTGACGTCGAGGCGGGTGCCGTCCTGGGAGACGGCGACAATGGTGCTCTTGAGCTCGGTGATGCGGGCCGTACGACCCTTGAGGACGAGGGCGGAGCGGCCGGGGACGGCTTCGCTCAGCATGCGACCGCGGACGACGGAGATGCCGACCGGCTCGCCGCGCAGGGCGGGCGAGGTGTGGATGTTGAAGAAGCCGCCGTTGACGGCGGCGATCGCGTTCTGCGCCTTGGCCATCGACGAGGTGGTCTCGCGCTTGGCGACGCTGGCGCCGAGGCTGGCGGCGTAGGCGCCGCGGAAGCCGCGCGGGTCGACGGTCAGGACCTGCATCTCCCACGGGCCCGTCGTCTTCACGCCGTCGTCGCCGAGGTAGTCGGCGCGGGCCTTGACCCCCGCCTCGGCCAGCTCCTTCGCGGCCTTGTCCGCCTTGGCCTTCTCCTTGAACGGCCACAGGCCCACCCGGACCATGTAGATCTCTTCGGCGGGGTCGTCGGACACCGCGGGACGGATGATCTTCTGGAGGGTGGCGGTCTGTCCGGCGGCCTCTACCTCGGCGGCCTTGGCCTCGGCAACCTCCCGCGTGCCGTAGTCGCGCCCGTTGGGCATGAGCACGGTCACCGTGTAGCCGTCGCCTGCCGTACCCGTCGAGACGGAGTAGAGGTCGATGCCGCCGGTCACGCTCTTGTGCGTTTTCGCCGGGACACCGCGCTCGCCGAGGGGGAACCTCGCTGACGGGAAGGGCGCCGACACCTCCTGCGCGATGACGGGCACCGCGGAGGTGACCGTGAGTGCGGCGGCCGTGGCCAGGCTGGCGAGGGCGCGTCTTGACATGAAAAAACTCCCCGTGGACGAGAACAAGCCGATCTATCCTGGCGAGATCAACTACGGGGAGGGGGCGAAACACGCGAACCCGTGGGAGACAGTTATCCAATTGACACGACAACGGCGCATTGTGACCGCTCGGCGTTACCTTCCGGTAGGCCGTACATATACTGGGCCCATGACTATCAGCATGTGGTGGCGGCCGGTCGACGGCCCCTGACCCGCATGCGCACAAGGCCGTCCTCGGACGGCCTTTCGTGGTGTCTGGGGACGTTTCTCGAAGGGGACCCAGAATGAACCACACCGTGCTGACAGGTGACCGGCCGACGGGGCCGCTGCATCTCGGCCACTACTTCGGCACCCTGGCCAACCGGGTGAGACTCCAGGACGTCCATGAGGTGTTCGTGCTGGTCGCCGACTACCAGGTGATCATCGACAGGGACCGGCCAGGCGGGATCCAGGCCAACATCGACGATCTGCTCCTCGACTACCTCGCCGTCGGCCTCGACCCCGGCAAGGTGACGATCTTCCAGCACAGCGCCATCCCCGAGCTGAACCAGCTGCTGCTGCCGTTCCTGTCGCTGGTCAGCGTCGCCGAGCTCAACCGGAACCCGACGGTCAAGGACGAGATCGCGCACAGCTCACAGACCGCGGTCAGCGGGCTGATGTTCACCTATCCCGTCCACCAGGCGGCCGACATCCTGTTCTGCAAGGGCACGCTCGTTCCCGTCGGCAAGGACCAGTTGCCGCACGTCGAGGTCACCAGGCTGGTCGCGCGCCGCTTCAACGAGCGCTACGGCGCCGTCTTCCCGGTGCCCGAGGCGATGATGGGCGGCGCGCCGCTGCTCAACGGCCTGGACGGCGGCAAGATGAGCAAGTCGCGAGGCAACGCCATCTCGCTGAAGGCGAGCGAGGACGAGACCGCGGCGCTCATCCGCGCGGCGCGCACCGACTCGGACCGGCACATCACCTACGAGCCCGAGACCAGGCCGGAGGTCGCCAACCTCCTGCTGCTGGCGGGCCTGTGCCTCGGCCGCGCCCCGCAGGAGATCGCCGAGGAGATCGGGTACGGCGGGGCCCGGCGGCTCAAGGAGTTGCTGACCGAAGCGGTCAACGAGTTCCTCCGCCCGATCCGCGAGCGCAGGCGCGAGGTGGACGTGGCCGAGGCGCGCCGGATCCTGCGTGAGGGGAACGCGCGGGCAAGGGAGCGGGCGGTGGACACGCTGGAGGAGGTGCGGGTGGCGATGGGCTTCTAGCGGTCAGTGCGCCTGGTAGACCTTGCGCAGTGTCTCGTGGACGGTCCAGGTGGTTCTGGCCCCTTCGGGCAGCAGGCAGACGTCGCCGGGTCCGACCTCGACGCTCTCGCCGCCCTCGACCGCGATGGTCGCCCTGCCCGACAGCACGACGAAGATCTCGTCGCGTTCCACGTCGGTCACCACGCCGGGGGTGATCTCCCAGATGCCGCGGCCTTCGTCCAGCTCGGCCACCGAGGTGACGGGCGTGCCGGAGACGATCTGGGCGGGGTCGAGCGGGTCGGGTTCGAGCTGGACGTCGGCGACGTGCATGACGCGGATCAACGGTTCTCCCTGCGGAAGGATTCGAGGGCCAGGAGGGCGACGTGAAGCGAGAGGCAGGATTCGACGTCGTCCAGGTCGGTGTCGAGGATGCGTTCGAGGCGGCGCAGGCGGTCGTAGAAGGCGGGTCGCGACAGGTGCGCCTTCTGGGCGGCGACCGCCTTGTTGCGTCCGGCGTCCAGGTAGATGCGCAGGATGCGGGTGAGGTCGCCGCCACGCTGGGCGTCGTGCGCGAGCAGGGCGCCCAGCTCGCGCTCGGCGAACGTCTGGATCCGCGCGTCGTCGCGCAGCAGGTGGAGCAGGCCGCGCAGGCGCAGGTCGGGCAGGCGGTAGTAGGCCCTACCATCCGGCTGGCGGACCGCGACGTCGGCGACCTGCTCGGCTTCGAGGAAGCTGCGCCGTACGTCACGGATGGACTCCACCGCCGAACCGGCGGCGAGCACGAACGTCGAGCCCGGCTTCCACCGCGCGCGCAGCCGCTCGGCCAGGGCGGTCAGCGCGGGCTCGACCTGCGTGCGGGGCGGCAGCGGGAGCAGCACGCCGACGCGGTCCTGGTCGAGCGCGCCGACGAGCGCGGGCAGTTTGGCGTCGCGGCAGACGGCGGCGGTGGCCTCGGCCAGCTCGCCGAGCCGGGCCTGGCTGTCGATGGCCTGGTCGACTGGTTCGACCAGGCGCAGGACGACGCTGACGAGCTTGCGTCCGGTGAGCGGCACGCCCACCGCGCGGGCACGGGCGGCGGCCTCGTCGGGGTCGGCGTAGGCGTGGGTGAGGATGCCGGTGATGATCGTGCCGTGCGCCTGCCGTTCGAGTGACTCCTGGTGGCGCTCCAGTAACCTGCCCAGCGCCAGCGTGGTGGCGGCACGCTCGGCCAGCACCATCTCGCGGGGTCCCGGCGCGGCGTCGCAGAGCAGGATCAGCCGCCCCCAGTCCTGGCCGCGCGCGCCGACGACGGTGACCAGCCAGCCCGAGGCGGGGTCGTAGGCGGTGCGCTCCTGCGGCGAGACGGCGCGCGACCTGCTCTCCCATCCGGCCAGCAGCACGCCGGTGTCGCGGCCGGCCGACTCGCAGGCCAGCACCTGGTGGGCGAGGTTCTCCAGCAGCACGGGCCTGCCGGACAGCCTGGCCACCTGGGCCAGCACCTCGGCGGGCGAGGCGCCCTCGACGGACAGTTCGGTGAAGACCTCGTGCAACTGCTCGGAGGCGCGCAGCTCCTCCAGCTGGATGTCGATGATCCTGGCGTGCACGGACTCGGTGATCTGCACGAACGGGGTCTCGCGGGCCAGCACGATCAGCGGGAACCCGTGCTCCTCCGCGGCCTTGACGACCGCGCGGGGCAGCTCGCGCACGAACCTGCGGCCCAGCTCCACGACCAGGCCGGCCGCGCCGACGGCCGACAGTTCGCCGATGTAGGCGGCCAGCTTCTCCGGGTCCTCCGGGAGGGCGACGCCGGTGGTGAGCACCAGTTCGCCGCCGCGCAGCAGGTGCGCGATGTCGGCGATCTCGCCGACGTGCACCCACCGCACCCTGCTGTCGAGCCGGTCCGCGCCCGCGACCACGCGGGGGTTGCCCCTGCGCACGGTCTCCAGGGCCAGAACGTCGGCAATAGTGGGCAGCACGCGTGGAGCTTATCCGATCAGGATGTAATTCTGGGCATTCAACCGCTTACAGGCTGTCGATTATTTGTCCACAAATGTCGGATCTGATCGCACCAGGTCGACCATCTGCGCGACCACCACCACGACCAGCCCGACCAGCACGCCCCCGGCCAGCAAGGCGGCGCGCTCGCCCAGCCAGGCCGGCGGTACGGCGAGGCCGAGCGCGGCCGGTACGGCGGCCAGGGCCAGCACGAGTCCCCTGGCGGCGGACGCCGGCGAGGCGAGGCCGCTGTCGTCGAGGCAGCCGCACGGCACCCGGCCGCGCCTGCGCAGCAGCACGACGAGATAGCCGGCGAAGCCCGCCTGCAGCGCGGCGGTCACGGCGGCTCCGGCGGCGAACACGGGGGCGAACACGGGGTCGGAGCCCGCCAGCCACGCGCCTGCCGTGACGGCACCCGCCAGCGCCTCGGCGGCCTCCAGCCACATCGCTTGCCGTACCAGCCAGGAGGGCAGCAACCGGTGGGCGCGCAGCACCCCGGCGAGCCTGGGGCCGCGCACGAGCCGGCGGGTGGCCGCGTAGAGCAGCAGCAGGGCGCCGGGCAGGGCGAGCGCGGCGAGCATCCCCTCGTGGTTCATCGGCTCCCGTCTTCCCCGTGACAGCACCTGGTCGCAGAAGGAAAGTGAACCCCCGCCGGCTTTCTGCGCGGTTTCCGGCGCCTGTCCGTGTCGGTCAATGCGTCGATCGTCCGGTTTGAGGATCTTGACCCGCCCCGGTGCCACACAAGATCGTCAACCGCGACGGCCGACACGCGGCCACCGTTCCGGAAGGAATGCGAACCCCATGCGCACCCTCTCGCGAGTCCTGGCGCCCGCGGCGCTGGCCGCACTGCTCCTTCACGCCGCCCCCGCCGGCGCCGACCCCGTGCCCGCCGACCCCGTTCCCGCCGACGCCGCCCCTGCCGACGACGCCGTCGCCGCGGCGACGCCGGAAAGCGTGTGCGGCGCGGGCTACCGGATCATCGACTCGCTCCCGATCAGCACCCCCAGGCTCTGGGCGACCGTCTACCTGCTCTACAACAGCGGCAACGGCTACAACTGCGTGGTCACCTGGAAGAAGACCAACCTGAGCGTGCGCACCTACACCGAGGCGCGGATCCAGGTGAAGGGGTCGAGCACCATCCACCGCAACGGCGGCGACTTCTACACCTACGCGGGCCCGGTGCGGGTCAAGGCGCCCGGCAAGTGCGTCCAGTTCGGCGGGGTCGCCTCAGACGCGCCCGGCGGCCAGCGCTTCCAGTCCCTGAGCCCGTGGGGCCACTGCGGCTGACCCGCATCCAGTGACAAAGACGAGGAAAGGCGGAATCGTGATCGTACGTACGCCTGACGGTCGCACACTGACCGTCGAGGGCGAGCCCCAGCCGTTCGTGGCGGGCTGGGCCTACGCCGTCTGGGCCTACGGCCCCGACGGCGGATACCGGCTGAACGTCTCCCCGGCGGGCTCCGCCGAGTCGGTGGCCAAGAAGATGGGCGACTGGCCCCGGTACGTGGTGCGCGAGGCCACGTGGAACGGCGGCCGGATCCTGTCCCTCGAGGAGCAGGAGCAGGCCTTCACGAACATGTTGTGGATCGGGCCGCACCACGAGGTCGCGACCGTCGTCAACGGCATCGGCGTGCCACTGGAGACGTTCATGGACCGGCTGTCCCTGTTCGACGTCCGTGACGCCGCCGACGGGCTGACGCTGCTGCCCCGGGCCGGATCGGGCCAGCAACTCGGCAACATGCTGGCGGTCAACGCCATCGACCAGCTCTGCTCCGTGCAGGTCGTGCCGGTCGCCCAGACCGCCACGTACCTGCCGAACACGGCTGGCAAGAGCGTGCGCGGCGGGCGCATGTGGCGCATTGACGAGACCGACCAGCGGGGGCGCGTGAGCTCCAGGTCCGCTCTGGTGGTCAACGAGACCACCGCGACCACGATCACCGCGGCGCAGCCGGACGATCCCCGGTTCATCGCCGCCGTGGAGTCCATCACCTGCGGCCTGGGCTGAGCCCATGCAGAACATCGTCAACTCACTGGCGGTGCTGGCCTTCCTGGCCAGCGTGCTGTCCCTGTTCGCGCTCTCGGCGATGCTCAAGATGATCAGGGACCTGCAGAACGCCGCGCTGAGGGCGCCGGCCGCCGTCCGCCACGACACGCCACGCGTCGTCGAGCGGTTCGCCTCCGCCGACGGCCGTCCCACCTACGTGCTGGTGGTCTCGTCCGGCTGCGGCAGCTGCGAGGAGCGCGCGCTGCACCTGGCGCGCGTCGCCCACGCGGTGCCGGACGGCCGCCTCGTCCTGCTCGCGGCCAGCCTGGACTGCGCCGAATGGGTGGCCGGCGCGCCGGTCGAGGCGTTGATCGACGCCGAGCTGCTCGGCCGCGTCGCCGTCGGCGCCACACCCACCCTCCTCAGATACACCGCCGCAGGCGTCGAGGAGTGGCGCAGGCTGGCCGGTTCGGACGACGACCTGGACAACTTGCTCCGCGTCAACGCGGCCAGCGCCGCCGACCAGAAGGGAACCAGATGAACCAAGGGAACCAGATGAACATCGACGTCGACCGGTACTGGTCACAGGTGCCGCACGCAGACGACGACGAGAACGTCGGCACCACCATCGTCAGGAAGGCCAGGCCGTCCCGCAGGACGGTGTTCAAGTCGCTCGGCGTGCTCGGCGGGGCGCTCGCGCTCAACATCGTCTCGGCGCTGCCGCCGAACCGGGTCAGGAGCGCCGAGGCCGTGGCCGGCAACGAGTACACGAACTGCGCCGGCTACAACAACTTCACCGGCTACAACAACAACAGCAAGGCATGCGTGGGCGCGCCGTACTCGAGGTCGTACTGCGGCGCCGACGGCTGGTTCAAGCGCGGCAGCGGCACCTGCTGGAACAGCTACGCCGTCAAGGCGTGCGGGAACGGCATGACCAAGCGGAACGCCTGGCGCTGGACGCACGGGGGCACCCCGTACCGGTGCGCCGACGGCCACATCGCCACCTGCGACGGTTCGAACACCCTGTACATCTGCTCGTGGTCCAACCCCTGACATGAGGGCCGCGTCGTGGATGGCCGTCTGTGCCGCCGTTCTGGCGGCGGTCCAGACGGCCTGGTCGATCCCGCTCGACGTGCCGGCGTGGATCCTGCTGGGCGTGACGGCCGGATTCTCGCTGTCGGGGTCGGTTTGAAGCCTCAACTCAGCGGATCTGCTGACCTCGTCGGTCTGGCGAGACAAGCTTCTGATCTTCAACTCCGGGCTGATGCTCGGCGCCCTGGTCTCGGGGGCCGTCGTCGGCGCGGTGGCGGGAATCGCGTCCGTGATCCCGGAGGTGGTGCGGCTGTGGGCGCTGCTGCCCGCCCTGCTCGTCATCATGTCGTTCGAGCTGGTCGGCCGGCCCCTGTCACTGCCCCAGAACCGCAGGCTCGTGCCGCAGGACGTCATTCCGAAGGCCGAGTTCGAGGGACCGCTGCAGTTCGGGTTCGAGATGGGCACGGGCGTGCGGACCTTCACGCCGACCGCGCTGCCGCACCTGCTGGTGGCCGTCATCGTGCTGGCCGGTGGGCTCGGGCCTGGGCTGCTGGCGGGCGTCGGCTTCGGCGTCGGGCGGGCGCTGATGCCGTACCTCAGATCGCGCAGCGCGGATTCGCGGCAGTGGGACAGGGATCTGCTGCGTGCACTGTCGCGGTTGGGGCAGATCTGTGCTGCGGGCTTCCTGCTAGCCGTGGCCGTCATCCTGCTGTGATTCGGGGAAGGACATCATGAACCAGCGCATCCGCCGCGCGGGCGCGGCAGTGGCCATCGCGGCCTTGTGGGCGACCGGCTGCGGCGCCTCGGCGGCCACCCCGTCGCCCACGGCGGGTACGGCGGGCGGGCAGGACCGGCCGCTGGATGCCTTGCTGCTGGAAGCGGGACAGCTCGGCGGCGGCCGCGAGTGGACGGCGGGCGAGACCGGCAGGTCGGCGTGGGCCGGCCTGCCGGCCGACCGGGTCCCGTGCGGGGTGAAGGCGATCGCCGCCGACACCGAGCAGACCGTCAGGCGTGACTTCCGCGCCGCCAATGGGGCCGCCAATGGGGCCGCCGGCGGGGCCACGGTGTGGGAGCTGGTCGTCGCGGCGCCCGGCGAAGGGGTGCAGCGGCTCAAGCGCTTCTACGCCGAGTGCGACGCCGTCGGCGAGGTGGAGTCGGTCGGCGGGCCCGCCACTGTCGCCCGCCTTGCCGGCGGCGTCCAGATCGCGACCGCCACTGACGACCATCTGCTCGTGGTGGGCGGGAGCCTGGACGAGGCGGAGCTGCGCCGTATCACCGACGTGGCCCGCACCCGCGCGTCGGGCGGCTGATCGCCTGACAAGAACCCACGCTCGGGCGCGGGCGTGCGGGAGCGGCGTTCACCGGGCGCGGGCGGGCAGGCGGGCCATCGACAACGTGCCGGGCTTCGGCTGCCGGTAGCGGCGCAGCACCATCGCGCGTACCGGAACCAGCAGCCGGTAGCGGCGGCCCGTGGCGCTCTCGAACGGCAGCACGCAGCCACGGTCCACGAGCGCGGCGAGCACCCCCGGCACGCTCGCGGCGTCCAGCGGCGGTTCGGCGCACTCCGCCACCGCGCAGTGGAGCCCGAAGTCGCCGGGGAAGGCGGCGACCCTGAGCAGCAGCGCCCGTTGCGGGCTCGTCAGCCCCTGCCAGACCTCGTCGAGTCCGTCGGCGAAGCGCGCCGCGGCCGGGTTCACGTCGTCGATGAGCGCGCCCAGGTCCTGTTCGGCCTGCTCGGCCAGCACCCGCACCGGGAAGGCGCGCGTGAGAGAGGCCAGGCTCTCTATGACCGCGGGCACCCCGTCGGCCAGCGCGCCCAGCCGCGCCAGCCACGGCTGGTCGTCGGGCCCGAAGTCCAGTCCTGGTACGGCCTCGGCGGCCCTGGCCCGCAGCAACCGTTCGGCCGCGGCGGCGTCCAGCGGCCCCAGGCTCCAGATGACCTCACCGGACACGCCGAGGGGCCGTCTCGCGGTGACCAGCACAGTGAGTTCGGGACTGGCGGCCGCCAGCCGCTCGGCCGCGGCTCGCGCCTCGCCCATCCGCCCGTCGCAGTCGTCGGCGACGAGCAACGCGGGCCCCGTACCCGAGGGCGGCGACAACGGCTCGTGCGGCCGCGCGACCCGCACTCCGCCCGGGAAGTGCCGGGCCTCCCGTACGGCCAGCTCCGCGCACAGCCGTGACTTGCCGATCCCCGGCGGGCCGATCACGGTGACCAGCCGCCGGCTGCGCAGCAGGTCGGCCAGCCCCGCGTGGTCGCGTTCCCTGCCCACGAGCCGCGCCCGCGCCCCCGGTCCGTGCTCCCCGTCTTCCCCGTGCTGTCCGTCTTCCCCGTGCTCCCCGCGCTGCCCGTACGCGGGGCGGCCTGCCTCACTCGCGCCGCCGCTCCTGCCCTGGTTCCCGTCCGGCGGGTCGCTTCCGGTGAGGGCGCGCAGGTGAGCCTGGCGTAACAGGGTGCCGGGCTCGATGCCGAGCTCCACCGCCAGGCGCCGCCTGATCCGGTCGAACGTCACCACCGCGGCCCCCTGCTGCCCCGTGGCGACCAGTCCCTCGATCAGGATCGCGTGCGCCTCCTCGTCCAGCGAGTCGGCCCTGCACAGCCGCTCCACCAGCCCGATGGCCGGCTGCGGCCGGCCCTCGTCGAGCGCCGCCCTGGCCGCACGCCTGGTCACCGCGTCCCGCTCGGCCAGCAGCGACTCGATGATGCGGCCGTCGGCACGCCGTTCGGGCACGTTCGCGAAGGGGCGCCCCCGCCACAGTGCCAGCGCCGCGGTGAGCCTCTCGCAGGTCGCGTCGTTCCTGGCGACCTCGCGGCGGAACACCTCCAGATCGGTGAGCCCGCCGTCCAGGTCGAGGTGGTAGCCGTCCGAGCCGGTGCCCACGCGCACCCGGGTCTCGCCCGACACGCGCAGCCAGGTGCGCAGCCGGCAGGCGGCCAGATGGAGGGCGCCCTTGGGATCGCGTGGCGGCTGGTCCTGCCACACGACCCTGATGATCTCGGCCGACGGCACCGGCGTTCCCGCCGACACGGCCAGCAGGCCGAGCAACGCCCGCAGCAGTGGAGCGGACGGCGTGAGCACCACTCTGTCGCGCATCAGTCCGACGGCCCCCAGCACGCCGACCGATACGCGTCCGACTTCGCGAACCTGATCAACGTTCATGTCGCTGATCGTGGGACAGGGCGCTTTCCGCGACCTTTCCTCGGCCTTTCGCCTCCCGCGGGCGGCGGCCGGCCGCGTTCCCGGCTCACCTGGCCGCCACCCTGCCCGCAACCGTGGCCACACCAGGGCCCTCGCCGGGACCTCTGGGCCTGACCGGCACGGCGGGACGGTTGGCCGGTAGGCCCGCCGCGATCCACGCCTGGAAGCCCCCGATCACGTCGGTGGCCAGGGCCAGCCCGATCTGGCGCAGGCTCGCGGCGGCCAGGCTGGAGGCGTAGCCCTCGTCGCACAGCACGATCCACCTCACGGTGGCCGAGGAGGCTTCGGGGACGCGGGCCGCGCTCCGCGGGTCGAGCCGCCACTCCAGGTGGTTGCGCTCGATCACGACGGCGTCCGGGACCTCGCCGTCCCTGCGCCGCTGCCACTCGGGACGGGTGTCGGCGAGCAGGCCGTCGCCGGCGCGTGTCATCGCCCACGCCTGCTCGGGGGTCAGCCGCGTCAGCCCGGTGCGGGTACGCAGCAGCAGATCGTCGATGCTCACGACGCTCCACGGGAGAGGGAAGGGATTGGCGGAGGCGGACGGGAATCGAACCCGCCGCGCCGAGATACTCGGCGCCACCGATTTTGAAGACCGGGAGGGCCACCAGGCACCTTGTCGCCTCCACCCCGCACCCTAGCGGATCATGATCGTGGCGTCTCCCGCCTCCACCAATTCGCCGATCACCGGCGCGCCCGGGATCTCGCCCGCCACCAGCAGCCCACCGGAGGTCTGCGCGTCGGCCAGCAGCAGGAGCGTCTCCTCGGTCGCCGAGCCGGTGTCGAGGTGCGGGGCCACCCACTCCAGGTTGCGCCGCGACCCTCCGGGCACGTACCCGTCGCGGACCGCTTCCCGCGCCCCGGCCAGCAGCGGCACGGCGGCGGCGTCGACGACCGCGCTCACCCCCGACGCCCTGGCCAGCTTGAACAGGTGCCCCAGCAGCCCGAACCCGGTCACGTCGGTGGCGCACGTCACGCCCGCGCCCAGCGCCGCCCGCGAGGCCTCGGCGTTGAGCGTCGTCATGATCTCGACCGCCTCGGCGAACACCTCGCCCGTGGCCTTGTGCCGGTTGTTGAGCACGCCAAGACCCAGCGGCTTGGTCAGTGAGAGCGGCGCGCCGGCCTTGCCCGCATCGTTGCGCATCAGCCGATCGGGGTCGGCCAGGCCGGTCACGGCCATGCCGTACTTGGGCTCGACGTCCGTCACGCTGTGCCCGCCCGCCAGGTGGCAGCCGGCTCGCGCGGCGACCTCCGCACCGCCGCGCAGCACCTCTCTGGCCAGCTCGTACGGCAGGCGCTCGCGCGGCCAGCACAGCAGGTTGAGCCCCACCACGGGCCGCCCGCCCATCGCGTACACGTCCGAGAGCGCATTGGCCGCCGCGATCCGCCCCCAGTCGTAGGGGTCGTCGACCACGGGCGTGAAGAAGTCGGCGGTGCTCACGATCGCCGTGTCGCCGTCGATCCTGACGACCGCGGCATCGTCGCCGGTCTCCAGACCCACGATCAGATCGCCCAGCGGATCGGCGGGTGTCACACCGAACCCGGTCAGCACCTCCTCCAGCTCGCCGGCCGGGATCTTGCACGCACAGCCACCACCCTGGGCGAATTGCGTCAATCTCACCATGATCAGACTCTAGAGCGATCTATCTTGAGCCGCATGACCGATCCGCGCCGATTCATACCGCGAACTGATGCCGTGCTAGCCGACCCGCGGCTCGGCGAGGCCTTGGCGCGGCTGGGCCGTACCCGGGTGAAAGCCGCCGTCATGGACGCGCAGCGGCGCGCGAGGCAGGGTGCCATCACGCCCGGCCAGGTGGTGGAGGCGGCCCTCGACGAGCTGACCAGGTCCGGGCCGCGCAGGGTCGTCAACGCCACCGGCGTGCTCCTGCACACCAACCTCGGCAGGGCGGCGCTGTCGGCGGCGGCGATCGAGGCGGTGCGGGCCGCCGCCGGCACCACCGACGTGGAGCTGGACCTGGCCACCGGGCGCAGGGGGCGGCGGGGCGGGACGGCCATGGCGGCGCTGGCCAGGGCGGTCCCCGACGCGGGCGCCGTGCACGTGGTCAACAACAACGCCGCGGCCCTCGTGCTGGCGGCCACCGCGCTGGCGCAGGGGCGCGAGATCGTGGTCAGCAGGGGCGAGCTCGTCGAGATCGGCGATGGCTTCCGCCTGCCCGACCTGCTCGCCTCGACCGGGGCGCGGCTGCGGGAGGTCGGCACCACCAACCGGACGCGGGTCGCCGACTACGCCGACGCCATCGGCCCCGACACCGGGTTCGTGCTGAAAGTGCACCCGTCCAACTACCGTATCGAGGGCTTCACGGCGTCCCCGGCGATCGCCGAGCTGGCCGGGCTCGGCGTGCCGCTGGTGGCCGACGCGGGGTCCGGGCTGCTGCGGCCCGACCCGGCGCTGCCAGGCGAGCCGGACGCGGCCACCTGGCTGGCTGAAGGCGCGGACCTGGTGACCGCCAGCGGCGACAAGCTGCTCGGCGGCCCCCAGTGCGGCCTGCTGCTGGGCCGCGCCGACCTGGTCGACCGGCTGCGCCGGCACCCGCTCGCCCGCGCCCTGCGGGTGGACAAGCTCACGCTCGCCGCGCTCGAGGCGACCATCGAAGGGCCGCCCCCGCCGACGGCGCTCGCCCTGCACGCCGACCCCGCCGACCTGCTGGCCAGGGCCACGGCGCTCGCCGTACGGCTGGCCGACAAGGGGCTGGCGGCCGCGGCCGTGACCAGCGTGGCCCGTGTCGGCGGCGGCGGCGCGCCCGGCGTCGAGCTGCCGAGCGCCGCCGTCGCCCTGGACGAGTCGCTCGCCGAGCCCCTCCGCCTGGGCGAGCCGCCCGTCCTCGGCCGCGTCGAGCGCGGGCGCTGCCTGCTCGACCTGCGGGCGCTGGCCCCTGACGACGACCGGATCCTGTTCGACGCGGTGGTGGCCGCATGCGGGTGATCGCCACCGCGGGACACGTCGACCACGGCAAGTCCACGCTGCTGCGCGCGCTGACCGGGATGGAGCCCGACCGCTGGGAGGAGGAGCGGCGCCGCGGGCTGACCATCGACCTCGGCTTTGTGTGGACCGGCGACCTCGCCTTCGTCGACGTGCCAGGCCACGAGCGCTTCCTGACCAACATGCTGGCAGGCGTGGGCCCGGTGCCCGCCGTGCTGTTCGTCGTGGCGGCCGACGAGGGCTGGCGCGTGCAGTCGCAGGAGCACCTGGACGCCGTCGCCGCGCTGGGCATCACCCGCGGGGTGCTCGCGATCACCAGGGCGGACCTGGCCGACCCGGGCGCGGCCCTGGCCGAGGCGCGGGCCAGGATGGAGGGCACCACGCTGGAGGGCATCCCGGCGGTGGCCGTCAGCGGCCGCACCGGCTCCGGCCTGCCCGAGCTGCGGGCCGCCCTCGCCGCGATGGCGGCCGCGCTGCCCGACCCCGACCCGGGATCCGACGTGCGGCTGTGGATCGACCGGGTGTTCACGATCGCGGGACGGGGCACCGTCGTCACCGGCACGCTCGGCGCGGGCACGCTGGCGACCGGCGACACCGTTCAGGCCGGCGGCGAGACCCTGCGGGTGCGCGGCCTGCACAGCCTCGGACAGGCGTGCGACGAGATCGCCGGGCCCGCCCGGGTGGCGGTCAACGTGCGCGGCGCCGCCGACGGCTTGCGGCGCGGCGACGTGCTGGTGACGCCCGGCCGCTGGCTGCCCACCACGGTCCTGGACGTACGGCTGTCGCCGCCAGGGGACGTGCCGCGCCGACCGCCCCGCCAGGTGGTGTGGCACATCGGATCGGCCGCCGTGCCTGCCACCGTCAGGCCGCTGACCACGGGCACGGCGGCTGACACGGGGGCCGGCACGGGGGCCGGCACGGGGGCCGGCACGGGGGCCGGCACCGCCAGGATCGTCCTGGCGGAGGCCCTGCCGTTGCGGATCGGCGACCGGGCCCTGCTGCGCGACCCCGGCAGCCGCCACCTGTGGGGGGCGACGGTCCTCGACGTCCGGCCGCCGGAGCTGCGGCGCAGGGGCGCGGCCGGCCGTCGGGCGGCCGAGCTCGCGGCGATGGACGGCCGCGGCGACCTCGCCGCCGAGCTGCGCCGTCGCTGTCTGGCCAGGCGCGCCGACCTGGCCGCCATGGGCGCCCCCACCGACGACCTCCCCGAAGGGACGGTGGCGGTGGGGGAGTGGCTGGCCGATCCCGCCTCGTGGGCGGCCTGGCGGGACCGGCTTGCCGCCCTCGTCCAGGCGCGGGCCGTCCGGGACCCGCTGGACCCTGGCCTTCCCCTGGAGGCGGCCCGGCAGGCCCTCGGGCTGCCGGACCGGACGCTGGTGGACGCGCTCGCCGCGCCCCTGCGGCTGCGGAGGGAGCGGGGACGGCTGCTGCCGCCGGGTGCGGCGCTCCCTCCCGCCACCGAGCGGGCGGTCCGTGCGCTGGAGGCCGGGTGGGCCGCCGAACCCTTCGCCGCTCCCGACAGCGAGCGGCTGGCCGCTCTGGGCCTGGACGCCCGCGCCCTGGCCGCGGCCGAGTCCGCCGGCCGGCTCACCCGCCTGGCGCCTGGCGTCGTCCTGCCTGCCGACGCCGCCGGACGGGCCGTGGCCGTGCTGGCCACGCTGCCCAGGAGGTTCACCACGGCGCAGGCCAGACAGGCGCTGGGCACCTCGCGCCGGGTCGCGATCCCGCTGCTGGAGAGCCTCGACGCGGCGGGTGTGACCCGCCGGGCGACGGACGGCGAGCGGGAGCTCGTCGGGCCCGACTAGGCGCCGAGCCGTCGCTCCAGGCCGTCGAGCACGCACAGCAGGCCGAAGTCGAAGTTCATCTCGCGCATGGCCCGATCGTCGATGCCCTCGTAATGCTTGTTGCGGGCCAGGAGCTCGGGATAGTCGGCCGCCGCCTGCTCCACGACCTCCCGCAGGCTCACGTCGTCGAAGTCGCCCGACTCCGCCCATGCGCGCCAGGCGACCTCGGGAATGGTCGTGCCGATGACGAACGCGATGATCGCCGAGCTCGCGTAGTCCTGCTCCCTTCCGCGGAATCCGGCCAGGTAGAGCGCCTTGCGTAGCAGCTCGCCCACGCGCAGCGAGTTGGGCCCGATGGCGGGCAGCCTGCCGATCAGAGCACTGGCCCACGGGTGTGCCAGGATCGTCTGCCGCATGCCGTAGGCGAAGGCGGTGGCGGTGTCCTTCCAGCCCGCCGTCTCGGGGTCGGGCACCGGCATCTCGCCCCAGATCTCGTCATAGGCCAGTTCGAGCAGCTCGTCCTTGTTGGCCACGTGCCAGTAGAGGCTGGTGGCGCCCGCGCCGAGTCTGGCGCCGAGCTTGCGCATGCTCAGCGCGTCGAGGCCCTCCGCGTCGAGCAGTTCGAGCGCGGCGCGGACGATCTGGTCACGGGTGAGCCCCTGCCCCTGCGCCTTGCTCTGCCGGGGTTCGCGGGTCCACACCGAGGTGAACTGCTTGCTGGTCACACCTTCAGCATAAATCAACTCGCACACTGTACGAGTGATGTCGTACGCTGTGCGAGTGAACTCGAACGCTGTACGAGACCCGCGTCGCTGGTGGTCTCTCGTTGTCCTGTGCCTCGCGCTCCTGCCACTGGTGGTGGACAGCACCGTCCTCAACGTGGCGATCCCCACCCTGATGCAGGAGCTGGGCGCCAGCCCGTCGGAGATCCAGTGGATCCTCGACTCCTACGTGCTCGTCTTCGCGGGCCTGCTGCTCACCACCGGAAGCCTGTCCGACCGGTACGGCAGGCGCCGCTTCCTCATCATCGGCCTGGCGATCTTCGGCGGCGCCTCGCTGGTCGCCGTCCTGGCCGCCGAACCCTGGCAGCTCATCGCGGCCAGAGGGCTCATGGGAGTGGGCGGCGCGATGCTCATGCCCTCGACCCTGTCCATCCTGATCACCACCTTCGACGACGACGAACGGCGCAAGGCCATGGCCGCCTGGAGCGCCGTCGCCATGCTCGGCGTGATCGCCGGGCCCATCGTGGGCGGCCTCATCATCGAGAACTACTGGTGGGGCTCGATCTTCCTGCTCAACGCGCCCATCGCGGTGATCGGCATCATCGCCGCCGTCGTCCTGATGCCCGAGACGCGCGGGCCCGCGCGCAGGCTCGACCCGGTCGGCGTCGTGCTGTCGGTCGTCGGGCTGTTCTCCCTCGTCTACGTCGTCATCGAGCGGACCTGGAACCCCGTACTGATCGCCCTGGCCGTGGCGTGCCTGGTCGGCTTCGTGCTGTGGGAGCGCAGGACGGCCGACCCGATGCTGCCGCTCGGCCTGTTCGGCAACCGCAACTTCAGCGGGTCGTCGTTCTCGATCCTGCTGATGTCGTTCGGGTCCGGCGCGGTATCGCTGATGCTCACCCAGTACCTGCAGTTCGTGCTCGGGTACGGCGCGGCGCAGCTGGGGGTGGCGCTGCTGCCGTACGCGATCTCGGCGGCGGTCTTCAACGGCGTCGGCGCGGGGCTCGGGCAGAAGGTCGCCAACCGGACGCTGATCGTGGCGGGCATGCTGGTGATGGGGCTGTCGTTCGCGGTGATGGCGATGAGCAGCGGCTACTGGTCGTTGCTCGTAGCCTTCGTGATTATGGGAGCCGGTGGCGGGATCGCGGGGCCCGCGGCGTACGCGACGCTCATGGGCGCGGTACCGGTGGAGCACGCGGGCGTCGGGTCGGCGTTGAACGACACCATCCAGCAGGTCGGCATGGCCCTCAGCATCGCCGCCCTGGGAAGCGTGCTGGCGGGGGTCTACACCTCGTCGATGCCCGAGTCGGCGCCCGAGGCGGCCAGGGAGTCGATCGCCCACGCGGTACGGCTGGGCCCGGACGTGGCGGCCGCCGGGCGGGAGGCGTTCAGCGCGGCGATGACCACGGGGGCGTGGATCGGAGCGGCGTCCTGCCTCGCGGCGGCCTGCCTCGCGCTGCTGGTCCTGCGCCCCTCCGTCCCCGTCTCACCGGCCCCCGCCGAGGTCTGACCCACGATCTTTGGCGCCCGCCCCCGCTCACCGGGCGGGGGCGTAGTGCGGGTCCTTGACGTTCTCCAGGCTGTCCAGCTTGTGCGTCCTCTCGTCGTGCCCGATCTGCCGCAGCAGGTCGGCCACCGACCGGTAGCGCCCGTACTCGTCGGCGTACGTCCCCGGATCGGGCATGAACTCCAGGTCCGGGTTCTGCGCCACGAACGTCATGTACTCGTGCTCGGCGTGGTCCTCGAACTCCGCGTTGAGCCGGTAGCTCGCCTCGGGCCTGACCAGGAACAGCACCCACGAGACGTGGTAGTAGAAGAACGAGATGAACCAGGGCGCCGCCTTGTGCAGCAGCCAGTTCTGCTTCATCCCGTTCCGCTCGATCAGGTCCTGCATGATCAGCAGGTGCCACTGCTCGTTGTCCTGGTCGGCGCGGGCCTCGACGATCCGCTCGAAGACCCTCTTGGCCAGAGCCGACTTCCCTGCGTAGCGGTGCACGCCCCAGTAGCCCACCCGCTCCCACGCCTGGTACGGCACGCGGGCGATGATCTCCAGCATCGCGAACTTGGTGAACGAGCCCTGCTTGCCGTACATGAGGTCGACGGGTTTGAACATCATCTTGGCCAGCAGGCTGTAGTCCATGCGCGGGGTGGCCAGGGTCTCCTGCTGTGCCCTGCGCAGCGCCTCGCGGTCGAGCTTGGGGGGTCCGGCGGGGGCCTCGGGGCGGTCGATCGTGATGGTCATCTCGGGTCTCCTCTTTCGTCGATGACCCGATGGTGCTCGATCGGCCCATACCGGGGCGTCCGCCGCCAGAGGGCATTCGTCATGCCTCTCGCGGTGTAGCCGGGCAGGAGGGCGTACGCCGCCAGGCGCACGGGACATCCCCTAGGGGGCCGGGGCGCATGGGCAGAGTGTAAGCGGATGTGGACTCATGCCGACAGGTTGGTGGTGGGATGCACGCCGAATAGCCGCGATACTCGAAAGCATGTCGGACCTTCTCGCGCGCCACAGGGCGGTAATCCCCAACTGGGTGGCCCTCTACTACAACGAGCCCATCGAGATCGTCAGCGGCAAGGGCAACCGTGTCGTCGACGCCTCGGGCAAGAGCTACCTCGACTTCTTCGCGGGGATTCTCACCAACATGATCGGGTACGACGTGCCCGAGGTGCGTGAGGCCGTCGAGCGACAGCTCGCCACCGGCGTCGTCCACACCAGCACCGTCTACCTGCTGCGCGGCCAGATCGAGCTGGCCGAGAAGATCGCCAGGCTGTCCGGCATCCCCGACGCGAAGGTCTTCTTCACCAACTCCGGCACCGAGGCCAACGAGACGGCCCTGCTGCTGGCCACCTACGCGCGCAAGTCCGACCAGGTGCTCGCCATGCGGCAGAGCTACCACGGCCGCTCCTTCGGCGCGATCGGCGTCACCTCCAATCGCGCGTGGAAGAACAACTCCTACTCGCCGGTCAACGCGACGTTCCTGCACGGCGCCGACCGGCACCTGCCGCAGTTCGCCGGGTTGTCCGACGCCGACTACATCAAGGTCTGCGTCGAGGACCTGCGCCACGTGCTGGCCACCGGCGTCTCCAACGACGTGGCCGCGCTCATCGCCGAGCCCATCCAGGGCGTGGGCGGCTTCACGATGGCCCCCGACGGGCTGTTCGCCGCCTACAAGGAGGTGCTCGACGAGGAGGGGATCCTCTTCATCTCCGACGAGGTGCAGACCGGATGGGGCCGCACGGGATCGGCGTTCTTCGGGATCCAGAACCACGGCGTGACCCCCGACATGATGACCTTCGCCAAGGGCCTGGGCAACGGGTTCGCGGTCGGCGGCATCGTGGCCCGCGGCGACCTGCTCGACAACCTGCACGCGGTGGGCCTGGCCACCTTCGGCGGCAACCCGATCTCGATGGCCGCCGCCAACGCCACGCTCGACTACGTCCTCGACCACGACCTGCAGGCCAACGCGGCCAGGACGGGCGCGCTCATCATCGACGGGCTGCGCGAGGCCGCCAAGCGGCTGCCGATCATCACCGCCGTCCGCGGCAAGGGCCTGATGTTCGCGGTGGAGCTGGCCAGCTCCGAGCTGGCCACCAGGTTCATGGAGGAGTCCAAGAAGCTCGGCCTGCTCGCGGGCAAGGGCGGCCTGTACGGCACGGCGATCCGCATGGCGCCGCCGCTCACCCTGACGATGGACGAGGCGGCAGAGGGCCTCGGCATCATCGTCAACGCTCTGGAGACCATCAACGATGAAGTTCGTTAACCACTGGATCAACGGCTCGCCGGCGGACGGCGACAGCCGTACCGCCGACATCTTCAACCCCGCGACGGGCGAGGTCAGCGGCAAGGTCGCGATGGCGTCGGTCGCCGACGTGGACGCCGCCGTCGCCGCCGCGGTCGCGGCCTTCCCCGCCTGGCGCGACGCCTCGCTGGTCAAGCGCGCGCAGGTGCTGTTCCGCTTCCGCGAGCTCATGTACGCCCACCGCGACGAGATGGCCGCGCTGATCTCCGCCGAGCACGGCAAGGTGCACTCCGACGCGCTCGGTGAGGTGGCCAGGGGCCTGGAGGTCGTGGAGTTCGCCTGCGGCATCCCGCACCTGCTCAAGGGCGGCTTCTCGGAGGGAGTGTCGACCCGCGTCGACTCCTACTCCATCCGCCAGCCGATCGGCGTGGTGGCGGGCATCACGCCGTTCAACTTCCCCGCGATGGTGCCGATGTGGATGTACCCCATCGCCATCGCCTGCGGCAACGCCTTCATCCTCAAGCCGTCGGAGAAGGACCCGTCGGCCTCGCTGCTCATGGCGCGACTGTGGCAGGAGGCCGGGCTGCCCGACGGCATCTTCAACGTCGTCCAGGGCGACAAGGTCGCCGTCGACCGCCTCCTGGAGCACGAGGACGTCAAGGCCGTCTCCTTCGTCGGCTCCACCCCGATCGCCCGCTACGTCTACGAGACCGGCACCGCGCACGGCAAGCGCGTCCAGGCGCTCGGCGGCGCGAAGAACCACATGCTGGTCCTTCCCGACGCCGACCTCGACCTGGTGGCCGACTCGGCCGTCTCGGCGGGCTTCGGCTCGGCGGGTGAGCGGTGCATGGCGATCTCGGTCGTGCTGGCCGTCGACCCGGTGGGCGACGAGCTCGTGGACAAGATCGTCGAAAGGGTCGCCAAGCTGACCATCGGTCCCGGCGACGACGCGCGTTCGGAGATGGGTCCGCTGGTCACCGAGGTGCACCGCGACAAGGTGGCCTCCTACCTCGACCTGGGCCTGTCCGAGGGCGCCAAGCTCGTGGTCGACGGCCGCGAGACCCAGGTGCTCGGCGGCGGCAAGGCGGCCGACACTCCCGGCTTCTGGCTCGGGCCCACGGTCCTCGACCACGTGCCCGCGGGTTCGCGCGTGCACACCGAGGAGATCTTCGGCCCCGTCCTGTCCGTGGTGCGGGTCTCCTCCTACGAGGAGGGCGTGGAGCTGATCAACGGCGGCGAGTTCGGCAACGGCACCGCGATCTTCACCAACGACGGCGGCGCCGCCCGGCGTTTCCAGCACGAGGTGGAGGTCGGCATGGTCGGCATCAACGTGCCGATCCCCGTGCCGATGGCCTTCTACAGCTTCGGCGGCTGGAAGGCGTCGCTGTTCGGCGACACCCACGTCCACGGCGCCGAGGGCGTGCACTTCTACACTCGTGGAAAGGTTGTCACCTCCCGCTGGCTCGACCCGTCGCACGGCGGCGTGAACCTCGGGTTCCCGACCAACAAGTAGTGCGGGACCCCACAAGGAGCTACGCCCCGCGAGCCAGGCGCTCGCGGGGCGTCGCCGCGTCTCCTGGCGCCTGACGTGGCGCGCTCCGGCCCGCCATCCCCGGTAAAATCGAGCACGTCCCGCTTGGTTGTCACGGAACACTCACTGGCCAGGAGTCCATCGTGCCCGATCCTTCCGCGTTTCCTCCTCGCACCGAAGGACGCGGCAGGCGCACGACGAGACACCGCCTCCCCGCCATGGCGCTCGCCACCGCGGCGTGCGTGGCGATGGCCGGGTGCGCGGCGGGCGCGAGCGCGGGCCGTACCATCACGGCGCGGGTCACCCCGAGCGCGAGCCCGACCCCCTCGTCCACCCCGGCCATCAAGACGACGCCGACCGCCAAGCCCACCCCGACCGCGCTCCCGCCGCAGAGCGACGGCACCCTGCAGATCCTCACCTACAAGGGCCACGCCGAGTCCGGCGGGGCGGGCCGCAACTGGGTGGCCGACTTCGAGAGCACGACCGGCTGCCGCATCGCCAGGCTCGACACCGTGCAGACGGCGCAGGACATGCAGGCCGAGGTGGGGAAGCGGGCCTACGACGTGATCTCGGCGGGCCCCGAGGTGGCCGCGCGCCTGATCGCCGACGGCCAGGTGCGGCCCATCGACACCGCCAAGGTCACCGGTTACGACGAGCTGATCGAGCGGCTGCGCGAGCAGACCGTGGCCGGCGGCAAGGTGTACGGCGTGCCGTACCTGTGGGGTGTCAACGAGATCATCTACGACGCGGCGAAGGTCAAGCCACGTGACGCGCTCGCCCTGTACGACAGCCAGCGCTCGGCGCTGCCCGACACCCCGCTGAGCGTCGCCGACGCCGCGCTCGCCAGCGAGGTCGCCGACCCCTACGAGCTGACCCCCGCGCAGCTCGACCAGGCCATGGCGCTGCTGGACAGGAACAAGCACCGGCTCTACTGGAAGGAGCCGATCACGCTGGTGCGGGCGTTCGCCACGGGCAAGGTCGACATCGCGCTGGCCACGCCGTACTTCAGGCTGCTGTTGCAGAAGGCGCACAAGGACGTCAGGGCGCTCGACGCGCCCGTCACCGGCTGGGTCGACTCCTGGATGCTGGCTACGAACACGGCCAGCCTCGACTGCGCCTACCGCTGGCTGAGCTGGACGGCTGAGTCCGCGACCCAGCACGACGCCATCGAGTGGGTGGGGCTCGCTCCGGCCAACCCCAAGGCCTGCAAGAGAGACGTGCGGCGGATCTGCGAGGCCTACGGTGTCGAGGACGAGGAGAAGCTGGAAAAGATCTCCTTTGCGGTACGCCCACCGGGGGATTGCAAACCAGCGGAACGGGAATGCACTGACTATGCCGCCTGGGCGGCTCGGTGGGACAAACTGGTGAGTTGATCGGGGGTGCGTTGACCACAGATTTACCATGCCGCGGGCGCGCCCGTCCCCCGCTGGGCGACGCCCGTCAGGAGCGTCCCGGGTGTTCCCCCGACCCCCGGGGCGCTCCTCTCTGCCAGGCGGAATATCCTGCCAGTGGTCACTGTTCATGACGATTGAAACTTCACTGAAAGAAGCGGAGATCGCCATGCAGTTCGGTATCTTCACGGTCAGCGACGTCACCCCCGACCCGACCACCGGCACGACGCCGACCGAGGCCGAGCGGATCAAGGCGATGGTCACCATCGCGCTGAAGGCCGAGGAGGTCGGCCTCGACGTCTTCGCGACCGGTGAGCACCACAACCCGCCGTTCGTCGCCTCGTCGCCGACGACCATGCTCGGCTACATCGCGGCCAAGACCGAGCGGCTCATCCTGTCGACGTCCACGACGCTGATCACCACGAACGACCCCGTGAAGATCGCCGAGGACTTCGCGATGCTGCAGCACCTGGCCGACGGCCGGGTCGACCTCATGATGGGCCGTGGCAACACCGGCCCCGTCTACCCGTGGTTCGGCAAGGACATCCGTGACGGCATCCCGCTGGCCATCGAGAACTACGCGCTGCTGCACCGGCTGTGGCGCGAGCCGGTCGTCGACTGGGAGGGCCGCTTCCGCACCCCGCTGCAGGGCTACACCTCGACGCCCGCGCCGCTGGACGGCGTGCCGCCGTTCGTCTGGCACGGCTCGATCCGCAGCCCCGAGATCGCCGAGCAGGCCGCCTACTACGGTGACGGCTTCTTCGCCAACAACATCTTCTGGCCCAAGGAGCACTACCAGCGGCTGATCGACCTGTACCGGCGGCGCTACGCGCACTACGGCCACGGCCTGCCCGAGCAGGCCATCGTCGGCCTCGGCGGCCAGGTGTTCATGCGCAAGAACTCCCAGGACGCCATCCGCGAGTTCCGGCCCTACTTCGACAACGCCCCCGTGTACGGCCACGGCCCCTCCCTGGAGGAGTTCATGGCCGAGACCCCGCTCACGGTCGGCAGCCCCGACCAGGTCATCGAGCGGACCCTCAAGTTCAGGGAGTACTTCGGCGACTACCAGCGCCAGCTGTTCCTGACGGACCACGCGGGCCTGCCGCTGAAGACCGTGCTGGAGCAGCTCGACATCCTTGGCGAGGAGGTCGTGCCCGTGCTCCGCAAGGAGTTCGCCGTCGGCCGTCCGGCCAACGTGCCCGACGCCCCCACCCACCAGTCGCTGCTGGCCAACGCCACCGCCGTAGGAGTGTGACCCCCATGAAGCTCGCCGTCGTCTCGGCCGGTCTCAGCCAGCCGTCCTCGACCCGCCTGCTCGCCGACCGCCTGGCGGCGGCGAGCGCCGCCCGGCTGCCCGAGGTGGAGATCGAGGTCATCGAGCTGCGCGACCTGGCCGTCGACATCGCCAACAACCTGGTGGCCGGCTTCCCCTCGGGACGGCTGCGCCGCGCCATCGACGCGGTTACCTCGGCCGACGGCCTCATCGCCGTCACGCCGATCTTCACCGCGTCCTACAGCGGGCTGTTCAAGTCGTTCTTCGACGTGATCGAGAACGACGCGCTCGCGGGCAAGCCGGTGCTGATCGCGGCCACCGGCGGTACGGCCAGGCACTCGCTGGCGCTGGAGCACGCGCTGCGCCCGATGTTCGCCTACCTGCGGGCGATCGTCGTGCCGACGGCGGTCTACGCGGCCTCGGAGGACTGGGGCGCCGAGGGCCTGCCGGGCCGCGTCGAGCGGGCGGCGGAGGAGCTGGCCGAGCTGATGGGCGGGGCACGCTCCGTCACTCGGGAGGACGACGAGGTCGTTCCGTTCGAGCAGCAACTTGCAGCACTGAGGCCCTGACGAGGTGTGAGATGACCGGCTCATAGGCGCAGAGCACCTCCAGCAGCTCGGCGGCGTCCTGTGGAGGCCGCATCGCCAGATCACCGAGAGCGGCCTTGATCCAGATGTGCTGGTTGCTGGCGACCTGGTACAGCTCGGTCGGGTCCTCCTGCTCGCCGAGAGTAAGCATCTTGAAGGTCGAGCGGATGGCTTCGACGTTGTCGGTGCCCGCGTCCTGGAGGGCGTAGAGCAGTACCGCCTCCTCCGGGGCGTCGGTGAACTGGATCTGTTGCCGCAGCAGGTTCGTGATCAGGTAGGGCCTGCGCTTCCACGCTTGCGTGCTGTCCACCGGGTCCGGCTCCCACTCGCAGGACAGGTCCAGGCGCAGCATCCCGTTGCGGGGCTCGGCGTGGATCGCGCGTACCAACGCGTGCCACTCGACCGCGTCCAGCTGCGACCGCCAGAGCAGCGCGTACCGCCGCCACTCCACCTCGCAGGCCTGCCGTCCCGGCATCAGCTCGCCGATGGGCAGCTCCGGCGAGCACACCAGAGCCAGGAGCGCGAGGTTGGCCGAGTAGGAGGCGTACCGCCTGGCCGGGCCGGCCACCCTGGGCCGGTAGGCGGTGGCGGCGGTGTCGGCCCTGGTGTCCAGGCGCTCGAACAGACGGATCACCAGCCCGGACACCCGCGAACGGTCGCCCGCCAGGAGCACCGTCAGGAACGCGAGGATGGGGAGCCGCTGCGCGACGACCGCCCAGGACAGCAGCGTCGCCAGGAGGCTGTCGTCCGCCTCTCGCAACACCATGCCGGACTGCTGCCCCACCATGTCGCGCAGCAGCGAGGCGACCAACCGCGCGATGAGGAACTCGGCGAACGTCGCGTGCAGGAACTCGTACGTCTGGAGAACTCTGCCGTCCTGGGTGGCCTGTGCCCGATGGACGAAGAAGAACCTGCCGAACGCCTGCTCGCCGGCCGACAGTGACCCGGCCAGCGAGTCGGCGTGCGGAGCGGTGAAGCGCATCGCGCGCAGGTCATGGTCCGCCTCTTCGGCGGTCGCCCACTGCCTTCCCCTGTTGAACATCGCGAACGCCACGATCGACAGCCGCTGGATCTCCTGCTCGACCAGCCCGCCGACGACGTCTCTCGGGTGGCTCTTCTCCAGCTCGCGCTCGACGAAGCGGCCGATCAGCCGCTCGTAGAGCTGCGGCAGGTCCAGGCCGCGTGCGGAATGATCGCGAAGGGCGTTGCGGTCGGCGTCGTACAGCGCGAGCATCAGCAGCAGGAGCGGCTGCTCGGCGAGGTGCTGCTGGAACAGCGCCAGCTCCAGGTCGAAGGAGGCCAGGCCGTTGGCCGTGAAGTGAGCGGCGTTGGTGGTGTTCCACACGCGGAGCCAGGCGGCGATCTGCTCCCTGTCGAACGGTTCGAGCCTGACCACCGTGGTGCCGTCCGGGTAGTCGGTGCGGTCGGCGACAGCGGTGCGAGAGGTGACGATAATCGCCACCGCCCTGCCCAGGGCGTGCTCTCGTTGCTGGAACCTGGCCGCCCTCGCCAGGTAGTCGCTCTGCCGTACCCCTGTGGCCTGCAGGAGCTCGTCGAAACCGTCGAGGATGACCACCGGCAGCGCGCCGCCCGCCGATTCGGCGAGCCGGGGCCACTCCATGCGCTCCCCGCTGTGCTGGTAGATCGCCTGCTCGATCTGCTCCTGGAGATCGGCTCCCGCTGACACCTCGCGCAAGGGGACCCTGATCGGCAGGAAATCCCGCTCGGGCAGCTGCGCGGCCAGCACCTTCGTGAGGACGGACTTGCCGGCGCCCGGCTGGCCGAGCACCATGAGCGGCACCCGTGCCGCTGCCGAGCCGGTCAGGTGCCCGGCCAGGAAAGCGGGCAGGTCGGTGCGCACCTCGATGGACTCCCACCACCCCTCCCAGCTCGGGTTGGCGCCCCGGCCCGCGACCCCGGCCCTGAAGCGGTGCGGGAGGTAGGCCTGCTCCAGCGAGGGGAGCGTCACGCCGATCGGCGCGTCCCCGCTCTCCGCGACAGGGCCGCGGAGCGCCTCCCGGTACAGCGCGCTCAGCGCGGCCAGCCGCTGGGCAGGGACGGCTCCGGACACCAGGGGCAGGAGCATCCGCGACAGATCGGCCAGTCCGGCCCGAGTGGCCTGGTGCTCGTTCACCCCCGCCCACAGGGCGAATTCGGGAACGTCGGCGGCGAGCCGCCGGTAGAGGTCGTCGTACAGGTCGAGCGCCAGGTCGGCCAGGGCCGCGGCCCTGAACCGCTCGCCGACCTCGTCCCAGACCGCCAGCCCCTGGAGGAACCTGCGCAGTTGCTTGGCCAGCTGCAGGTGGTAGCGGTGGATGACCTCTCTGGTCTCCTCGTACGGCCTGCCGCCCGAAGGGCATAGCGGGCTGCCGAGGTCCGGGGCGGGTTTGTCCAGCGAGACGCCCTTGACCAGCCGCTTCTTCTCGTAGTCGATGATCTCGGGCAGTCGCAGCGTCTCGACGGCCTCGAAGAAGGCGGTCACGACCAGGATCGTGTGCGCCGCCTCGATCCGCTCGGTCCTGGAACGCCAGTCGGTCGCCGAGCGCCACTCGCGCCAGCGCCCGAGCAGGTCGTTGCCCACTTTGATCAGCTCGTTCTTGGCGTCCACAAGCGGGGTGAACGCGAACACGGCACCCGTCGCCGTGTCGATCTTCCTGATCAGTGGATCGGGGCCGCCCAGCAGCCGGAGCGCGTCGACGTAGCGGTGCACCCGTGGATTATCGCCCGACAAGCCGGGAAACGCGCGGTGAATGATCGAGCCTGCGGGACGGGCATCGCCCCGCAGGCTCGAAACGGTCAGAGCGAAAGGCCCGTGAGGACCATGACCTTCTCGTAGGTGAGGTCATCCATCGCCGAGCGGAGGCCTTCGCGGCCGACGCCCGACTCCTTGACGCCGCCGTAGGGCATCTGGTCGGCGCGGTACGACGGCACGTCACCGATGATCACGCCGCCGACCTCAAGCTCGCGGTTGGCGCGGAAGGCGACATCGAGCGAGCGGGTGAACACGCCCGCCTGCAGGCCGAACTTGGAGGAGTTGACCTCGGCGAACGCCTCGTCGGCCGACGCGACCGACTTGAGAATCATGACGGGGCCGAAGACCTCCTCGCTGGAGACCTTCGAGTCCTCGGCGACGTCGGCGAGGACCGTGGGCGGGATCGTCGCGCCGTCGCGGGTGCCGCCCGCCAGCACGCGGGCGCCCGCGGCGACCGCCTCGTCCACCCACGCGGCGACGCGCTCGGCGGCGGCCACCGAGACCAGCGGCCCCACCTGGGTCTTCTCGTCGAGCGGGTCGCCGGTGACCAGGCCGGAGACCGCCGTGAGCAGCTTCTCCTCGAAGGCCTCGCGCACCGACTCCTCGACGATGACCCGCTGGACGGCGATGCAGCTCTGCCCCGCCTGGTAGTTGGAGAACAGCGCCACGCGCGAGGCGGCCCAGTCGAGGTCGGCATCGGCGAGGACGACGGCCGCCGCGTTGCCGCCCAGCTCCAGCGTCACGTGCTTGCGCGGCACCTGGTCCATGATCGCGTAGCCGACCGGGCCCGAGCCGGTGAAGGACACCACGGGCAGGCGCGGGTCCTGCACCAGGGCGGCGGCGCGCTCGTTCTCGATGGGCAGGACGGAGAACATGCCCTCGGGCAGGTCCGTCTCGGCCAGGATCTCGCCGAGCACCAGCGACGACAGCGGCGTGGCGGGAGCGGGCTTGACGATGACGGGGGCGCCGACCGCGATCGCGGGAGCGACCTTGTGCGCCACGAGGTTCAGCGGGAAGTTGAACGGCGTGATCGCCAGCACGGGGCCGCGCGGCTGCCGGGTGACGTAGCCGAGGCGTCCGGTGGCCGCGGGCTCGGTGTCGAGCCGCTGCACGCTGCCCGACCAGCGCCTGGTCTCCTCCGCGGCGAAGCGGAAGGTCGAGATCGCGCGGTTGACCTCGCCGCGCGCCCAGAAGATCGGCTTGCCGTTCTCGCCGGTGATCAGCTGGGCGATCTCCTCGGCCCGCTCGGCCAGCCGCTTGGCCACGTGGGCCAGCGCCTCCGCGCGCACGTGCACGGGCAGCGCCGCGGCCTCCTTCTGTACGGCGGCCGCCGCGGCGATCGCCTCCTCGACCTGCGCCTCGGTGGGCACCGAGTAGGTGCCGACCACGCGACCGTCGTGGGAGTTGGTAACGGTGAGCTCGGTGTCCCCCGTGGCGGGGCGTCCAGCGAGCCAGAAGGTGCGCACGTCCATACCCCGACGCTATGCCAGAACCCTGGGCGGGTAAGTTCTCCACGTTGCACAACCACGCCGGGGCAGCAGGCCGTAACGAACAAACGCTCTTTCCTGATTGTGTAACGAAAGTAGTGCTATTTAGGGATGTTTAGCTTGTCGAGTGGTTTGAGGGATCTCCGTACTGGCTAAGTCCTCTTGGTGCGGTTCCTCCGATCGTGAAAGGCCAAGCCCCATGACCTCCACTGCGCCGCTGGGGCTTCAGGGTGCCTACCTGCTGGGCGAGAGGACCTCCCACGACCAACTGCGCGGCCGTCTCCTCGAGGTCGCCGCGAACCTGCTGACCGCCGAGGGCGCCGACGGCCTGTCGATGCGCCGGATCGCCACCGAGGCGGGCTGCTCGACGACGGTCATCTACACGATGTTCGGCAGCAGGGAGGGCCTGGCGGAGGCGCTCTACCTGGAGGGGTTCGAGAGGTTTCGCCGCTTCCTCGAAGGCGTGCCCGCGCGCAAGGACCCCCTCGAGTACCTCACCGCCCTCGGCCCCGCCTACCGCGAGGCGTGCATGGCCGAGCCGGGCTTCTACACGCTGATGTTCGAGAAGGCCATCCCCGGGTTCGCGCCGAGCGAGCGGGCCAGGACGCTGGCCAGGGCCGCCCTCAACATCCTCGACAGGGTGATCTCCGACTGCATCTCCGCCGGATACCTCGTCCCGACCCAGCCCCGCAAGATCGCCGACGCGCTGTGGGCGGCGGCGCAGGGCGCGATCAGCCTCGAACGCGCCGGTCACCTGCGTGACGGCCGCACCTACGAGGCCGTCACGATGGCGACGATCTGCGGGTACCTGACCCCGAAGAGTGCCCCAAAGAGTTGAGCGCGATCCACAGCTCGGCGCGCACCCCCGGATCGTCGAGATCGCGGCCGAGCAGCTCGGAGACGCGCTTCATCCGGTAGCGCAGCGTGTGCCGGTGCACGCCCAGCCGTTGCGCCGCCGCGTCCCAGTGGCCGTTGGCCGTCAGGTAGGCGCGCAACGACTCGATGAGATCGGCGCGTGAGCCGTACTCGGTGAGGGGGGCGAGCAGCGCGGCGGCGAACGCGCCGGCCGCCGCCGGATCGAGCAGGGCCAGCAGGCCCTGCCCCGCCAGGTCGGCGAACCTGACCGTCCCGCCGCCCGCCTTGCGCGCCGCCTCCAGCGCGCGGCCCGCCTGGTCGATGCCGCTAGCCAGCTCGCCGTACGGCACCGGCGAGCTCACCCCGACCGGGCCCTCGGCCAGGGACGGGACCTCCGCGACCAGCGCGATCCCGCCACTGGTGAACGTGCGCGGCTCCAGCGGCTCCAGCGTCTCCGCCTCGGCCGCCACCACCAGGAAGGGCTCGTCGGGCAGCCGCCCGCCCAGCGGGGACAGCGCCGCGCGCGCCTGCTCGACCTCGCCCGCCAGCAGCAGCGTCAGTACGGCCGAGCGCACCCCACGCTCGGCCGTAACCAGCGCCCTGCCCTGCTCCAGCGACAGCGTGAGCAGGGAGCCCGCCGCGTTGATCACGGTGTGCGCGACGGGGGAGAAGGGGTGCGGGGCGCCGACCGCGAAGAAGCCGCGGATGCGCCTGGACGTGCCGCCGATCGGCTGCACGATCACGTGCTCGCCGGGGGAGGACAGCGCGAGGCTGGACAGCGGCCGTTCGGCGGGATGGCCGTCCCTCGACGCGCGGCGCAGCCGGTCGAGGACGGGCATGACGACGTCGAGACGCGCGTCTGGCGTGGCGTGCTCGACCTCGCCCGACTCGCCGAGCAGCGCCGCCCAGCCCTCGACCTCCCTGGCCAGCCGGTCGATCACCGCGTGCGTGCCCTCGGGCCGCAGCGCCGCCCGCGTCAGCCTGCCCTGCGCCGCGAACGCCCTGCTGATCTCCTCGTACTGCTCGGCCGCCAGCAGCTCGCTGACCGTCTTGCCGATCGCGATGAACGGCGTCTCGCGCGGCACCTCCAGCAGCGGAAGGCCCGCCGCCGAGGCCGCCTGGACCAGTTCCTCCGGCACCCGCTCGTGGGTCAGGCCGACGGCGAACCCGAGCCCGGCCACCCCGCGCTCCACCAGCCTTCTGACATACGACCCGAAGTCGGACGTCAGCCGCATCCCCGTGGTCAGCAGCAGCTCGCCGCCTTCCAGGAACGGCGTCGGGTCCTCCAGCTCACTCACCGCGACCCAGCGCACGGGGCGGTCGAGCGAACCGGCCAGCGGATGCAGCCGCATGCGGCGCACCACTGTCTGCAGAGAAGGCGCCATCGAGTGTTTGTCCATTCCGGCAAAGCGAGCTAGGGCCATTGTGCCATCGCGACACATCGAGACCTGGCGCCGCCCGCCGTACCGTCGCAGCATGAGCAACCAGCAGGGAGGCCCCGCGCTTCCGCAGGAGCGCCGCCTCGTCACCGAGATCCCAGGACCGAAGTCGCGGGAACTGCTCGCGCGCAAGCAGGCGGCGGTGCCGCCTGGCATCGGCACCACGCTGCCGGTCTTCGTGACCCAGGCCGGTGGCGGCGTCGTCGTCGACATCGACGGCAACTCCCTGATCGACTTCGGCTCCGGCATCGCCGTCACCAGCGTCGGCAACGCCGCGCCGCGCGTGGTCGAGCGGGTCAGCAAGCAGGTCGCCGACTTCACGCACACCTGCTTCATGGTCACGCCCTACGAGTCGTACGTCGAGGTGTGCGAGAAGCTCAACGAGCTCACGCCCGGCGACCACGAGAAGCGCTCGTTCCTCGTCAACAGCGGCGCCGAGGCCGTCGAGAACGCGGTCAAGGTGGCGCGCCTGGCCACCGGCAGGCAGGCCGTCGTCGTCTTCGACCACGGCTACCACGGGCGCACGCTGCTGACGATGACGCTCACCGCCAAGAACCTGCCCTACAAGCAGGGCTTCGGCCCGTTCGCACCCGAGGTCTACCGGGTGCCGCTGGCCTACCCGTTCCGCTGGCCGACCGGTCCAGAGAACTGCGCCGAGGAGGCTGCGGCCCAGGCCATCGACGCGATCACCAAGCAGATCGGCGCCACGAACGTGGCCGCCGTCGTGATCGAGCCGATCGCGGGCGAGGGCGGCTTCATCGAGCCCGCCAAGGGCTTCCTGCCGCGCATCGCCGAGTTCTGCAAGGACAACGGCATCGTCTTCATCGCCGACGAGGTGCAGACCGGCTTCGCCCGCACCGGTCAGCTGTTCGCCTGCGAGGACGAGGGCGTCGTGCCCGACATCATCGCCACCGCCAAGGGCATCGCGGGCGGCCTGCCGCTGGCCGCGGTCACCGGCCGCGCCGACCTGCTGGACAAGGTCCACCCGGGCGGCCTCGGCGGCACCTACGGCGGCAACCCGCTGGCCTGCGAGGCCGCGCTCGGCGTGCTGGAGACGATCGAGGCCGACGACCTGGTCGGCAAGGCCCGCCGGATCGGCGAGATCATGCTGCCCAGGCTGAAGGCCCTCCAGGAGCGCTTCGACATCATCGGCGACGTCCGCGGACGGGGCGCGATGATCGCGATCGAGCTGGTCAAGCCCGGCACCAAGGAGCCCAACCCCGAGGCCGTCGCCGAGATCGTCCGCAGGTGCCACGCCGAGGGTCTGCTCGTGCTGACCGCGGGCACCTACGGCAACGTGCTGCGCTTCCTGCCGCCGCTCGTCATCCCCGAGCACCTGCTCGAAGAGGGCCTCGGCATCCTCGAAAAGGCGCTCTCCGCATAACGACCCGAAAAACGGGCATCCGGCTTGCGCTGGATGCCCGTTTTTGCGTGTCGCCATCGCCGAGTTTTCACCGTCGCTTGGCACCGCGCTAAACGATCACCGGGCTATAACGGTTCCGGTACGACCCCCCAGCGCGAGCGCGAGGAGCGTGATGGACTGGCCCGGTATGGTGACCTTCGATGCCGACGGAATGAGCGCGGCGCAGTGCGACGGCGACGCGTGCGTCGTCTGCCACAAACGCTGGCCGCGCCCCAGGGTGCACGTCGGCCGCCTCCCTGACGACTCCCGCGTGATGGCGTGCGCCGACTGCGCGGAAGCCCTGTTTCCCCTCTTTCCCGCCAGTGTGGTGGCTTTTCCCGGCGGTTAGGCGACCTGCTGCCGCGGCTGCTCCCGCATCCCCCACGGCGAGCCGTACTCGTTGAGCAGGTCGAGGAACGGCACGGCGTCGAACGCCTCGGGGCCGAGCACGCCCTCGCCCTTCCACGTGCCCCGCGCGACCAGCTCCAGCGCGACGACGGGGTGGATGGCGGTCTGCCACACGACGGCCTGCGCGCCGTACTCCTTCATCGACCAGGCGTTGTCGACCACGTGGTACAGGTACACCTCACGCGGGGCGCCGTCCTTGCCGGTGCCCTTCACCCAGGTGCCCGCGCAGGTCTTGCCGCGCATCCTGTCGCCGAGCGTCGCAGGGTCGGGCAGCCGGGCGGCGACCACGTCACGCGGCGCCACCTCCTGCTGGCCGACCTTCACCTTGTCGGTGCCGTCGAGGCCGAGCTTGTGCAGGGTCTTCAGGACGCCGATGAACTCCTCGCCGAGGCCGTACTTGAAGGTGACCCGCTTGGCATCGATCCACCTCGGGACCAGCAGCACCTCCTCGTGCTCGACGTTGACACACTCCACGGGGCCGATGCCCTCGGGGAAGTCGAACACCTCGGGCTCGCTGAACGGCTCGGTCGTGCGCCAGCCGCCGTCCTCCCAGACCACCGGCGGGTTCAGGCACTCCTCGATCGTGGTCCAGATGGAGAAGGTCGGCGCGAAGTCGTAGCCCTCGACGACCAGGTTGGAGCCGTCCCTGATGCCGACCTCGTCGATCGTCTCGAACAGGTGGTCGGCGGCGTACCTGGCGAACACGTCCGCCAGCCCGGGCTCGACGCCCATCCCGACCAGCGCGAGCCTGCCCTTGGCGCGCCAGTCGCCGTCGCGCGCGAACTGCTCGTCGCCGAGCTTCACCCCCGTCAGCTCGTACGGCCTGCGCGGGTGCGGCCTGGACAGTGACATGGCCATGTCCAGGTAGTGCGCGCCCACCTCGAGCGCCGCGTCGAACAGGGGCATGGTGAAGCGCGGGTCGACGGCGTTGAACAGCACGTCGCAGCGGTGCTCGCGCATGGCCCGGGCCACCTGGGCCCGGTCGGAGGCGTCGAGCTGGATGGCGCTGAACCGGGGGTCGTTCACCTTGGCGACGGCGGCGGCCGCCCGGTCCTGTTTGGAGTCGGCCACCACGATGTGTTCGTAGAAATCTCGGCGGGCGGCGATGGGCACGACGGCGGAGCCGACGCCGCCGGCTCCCACAAGAAGGATTCTCATGTGCCGCAGACTACCCACTGACTGGTCATTCAGCCAAATATGTGGTGACGGCCGCCTGGCTCCCCTTGTCAGGCCCTTTCGGCGGTCGCGAACAGGGCCTTGGCGCTGTCGCCGAAGTACGGGCCGTACATGGTGGCGCGGTCGTCGCTGTACTTGAAGCTGCTCACGGAGGACACCGTGCCGCGCCCGGTGACCGCGTCGAAGTCGCTCATCCACGGCCCGCCGCTCGAACCCGCCGTCATGTCGCAGCGCAGGCCCTGGTCGCGGGTCTGGCCGTGGGGGTCGTCGCCGACCCTGCCCGCGCAGTAGATGAGCCGCTCGCCGTCGAAGGGCGGGTCGGCCGGGTAGCCGAAGCCGTACATCTGCCCGCCGCGGGAGGGGTTGAACACGATGTCCTGGAAGCCGACCACGTCGGCGACGTGCTCGCCGCCCGAGGTGTTGAGCGCGACCATGCCGACGTCGTAACTGTCGTCGGCCGAGCGCGACCACGGCCCCGCCACGAACATGCGGCGGGCGGTGAAGGTGCCGTACGGCCTGCCGCCCCCGGACTCGTAGCCGGGCACGAACGTCCAGTTGGCCGCCCAGCTGCCCTTGCCGTCCTTGACGCAGTGGCCCGCGGTGACCACGACGTCTCTGTTGGCGCTCTTGACCGTGCTGGCCGAGCAGACGAAGTCGACACCGTCCATCGTCAGGAACACCCGGCCCGTCGTGCGGGTGACCGCGCCGCCGGTCATCCAGCGGGAGCCGCTGGTCGTGGCCGCCGGACGGGCCGCCTGCCTGCGGGGGGTGGCGACCTTGCCGGTGGCACCGGCCAGCTCGGGCGCGATGCCCAGGCCCGTGCGGCTGCCGAGCCCGCTGAGCAGGCCGCCATCCTTGCCGCCCTTGACCAACTCGTCCTTGATCAACCCGTCCTTTGTCAGCCCGCTCCCGGTCAGCCCGTCCTTGAGCAGGCCGCCCGTGGCAGGCCCGCTCTTGGCCGGTCCGCTCCTGGTCAGCCCGCTCTTGGTCACTGTGCCGAGCAGGTCGATCGGCAGGGCCCGTGACATGCGCAGCGGTGTCCAGTAGTCGAGCACGCGGCGCTGCTCGTGCGAGCCGCGTGCGGCCGCGTGCTCGACGACGTCGGCCGGCCGTACAGGAGCGGCGACGTCCTGCTTCGGTGCGTGCTGCTTCGGGACGGGGTGGATGGGCGTGGCGCCGAGGAGTGCCGCGCCCATCAGGCCTGCGACGAGTGGCGCGGACGCAAGCAGGGGGAGGCTCGAGGTCATGGGCCCCGAGTCTGCACTACTAGATGTGTTCTTGTGACTACTTTCGGTAAATCAGCTCAGAGCGCGTTCGTATTCTGCGCGGCGTTGTAGACGGCCTGGGCCTCGACGCCGAAATACGGGCCGAACATCCAGTTGGGCGCGAAGTTGTACTTGAAACTGTTCACCGAGTTCTGCGTGCCGAGCCCGGTCCTCTCGTCGAAGCTCACGAACCATGGCCCGCCGCTCGAACCACCGGTCATGTTGCAGGTCAGCCCGTGGTCCTTCGACATCAGGAAGTCGTCGAACGCCCTGCCGCTGCAGTAGATCAGCCTCGACCCGTCGTACGGCGCGGCCGCCGGGTAGCCGAAGGAGTGCATCTGCTGCCGCCTGCCCTGGTTGAAGGCCACGCCCTGGCCGCCCACGGCGTCGGTCAGCGTCTTGCCCTGCAGCGGCGCCACCACTACGGCGGCGACGTCGTGGTTGATGTCCTCGCGGGCGTCCCACTGCGGCGTGGTCAGCAGCTTGGTGGCCACCCACGTGCCGTGCGGGCGGGCGCCCTTGTCGTAGCCGGGCACGAACACCCAGTTGGTGTGGAAGGCGCCGCCCATCTTCACGCAGTGCCCCGCGGTCATCACCACGCTCTTGTTCGCGCTGGTCACGGCGTTGCCGGAGCAGGAGGCGTTGCGGCCCTGGTAGGTGAAGAACACCCGGCCCGCGGTCTTGGTGATCGCCCCGCCGCCCGTCCACGGGGAGCCCGAACTCGCCTTGGCCGCCTGCGGGTCGATGGGCGCGGTCTCGGTGGGCGGTGCCTCCCACGGGACACCGGTGGTGGGCTCGCCGGGCACACCGAACCTGGCGGCGGACCGGGGGGCGGGCGGGTTGAGCGGCTGGGCGTCCTCCATCTTCTCGGCGGTCCAGTACCGCGTGACCTTCTTCTGCTCGGTCTTGGTCTCGGCGGCCTCCTCGGTAACCGGCTTGGGTCCCGCTCCCGCCTGTGCCGCCGCCGGTGGCAGTGTCGCTGTGCCCGCGGCGATGGTGAGGATGGAAAGCAGAGCGAGTCTGCGGTGCATGCGTACCTCCATTGACCGGAACTGAGGTTGGAAGTTAGCGGCACCAATATCCAGATTTCTCAACATTTGCGTAGATGGATATAGCGTTATTCGGACATTTATTTACATGAATTCACCTGGTTAACAGGCGTTGCGGGGGATGCGGAACAATGGGGCCCGTGGACTCAGACCTCTCCCGCACCGTGACCGTGCTCGGATCGACCGGATCCGTCGGCACCCAGGCCCTCGACATCATCGACCGCAACCCCGGGCGGTTCAGCGTCGCCGCACTGGCCGCGGGAGGAGGGCGGGCCGACCTGCTCGCCAGGCAGGCCCTCGCTACGGGCGCCAAGGTGGTCGCAGTGGCCGACGCGGCAGCCGTACCCACGCTGAAGGAGGCGCTGCCAGGGGTCACCGTGCTCGGCGGGCCCGAAGGGGTCGCCGAGGTGGCGGCCATGGAGTCCGACGTCGTGCTCAACGCGATCACCGGCGCGCTCGGGCTGACGTCCACGCTGGCCGCCCTGGAGGCGGGGCGCACGCTCGCGCTGGCCAACAAGGAGTCGCTGATCATCGGAGGGCCGCTGGTCAAACGGCTGGCCAAGCCGGGGCAGATCCTCCCCGTCGACTCCGAGCACTCGGCGCTGCAGCAGAGCCTGTGGGCGGCGGCGCCGCCGGGAAGCGGCTACGACCCCGAGGTGGTCAGGAAGCTCGTCGTCACCGCCAGCGGAGGGCCGTTCCGCGGGCGCAGGCGGTCGGAGCTGGCCGACGTCACGCCCGAGATGGCGATGGCGCACCCCACCTGGTCGATGGGCCCGGTCATCACGATCAACTCCGCCACCCTGGTCAACAAGGGCCTGGAGGTGATCGAGGCGCACCTGCTCTTCGACATCGGCTTCGACCGGATCGAGGTCGTGGTCCACCCGCAGTCGATCATCCACTCCATGGTGGAGTTCGTCGACGGCTCCACCATCGCCCAGGCCAGCCCGCCCGACATGCGGCTGCCGATCGCGCTCGCGCTGGGCCACCCCGACCGCGTCGCGGGCGCCGCCTCGCCCGTCGACTGGACGAAGGCGCACACCTGGACCTTCGAGCCGCTCGACGACGAGGCCTTCCCCGCGGTCGCGCTCGCCCGGCACGTCGGCGCCGAAGGCGGCACCGCCCCCGCCGTCTACAACGCCGCCAACGAGGTGTGCGTCGAGGCTTTCCGGCAGGGCAGGCTTCCCTTCCTCGGGATCGTCGACACTGTGGCGAAGGTCGTCGAACAGCACGTCGCAACTCCCGCCGAATCGGTGGAAGAAGTGCTCGCTGCCGACGCATGGGCCCGAGATGTTGCGAATGGGATGTTCCACACCACGTAACCGGACGGTCCCTATCGCTGCCTAGACTGGGGGACGTGACTTCCGTAGCACTGGGCATTCCGTCGGTCCGTCCCAAGCCGCTGGCCGAGCGGCGCCACTCCCGCCAGATCATGGTCGGCACCGTGCCGGTGGGAGGCGACGCGCCGGTCTCGGTCCAGTCGATGACCACCACGGTCACGGCCGACATCAACGCGACCCTGCAGCAGATCGCCGAGCTCACCGCCTCGGGCTGCCAGATCGTCCGCGTCGCCGTGCCCTCGCAGGACGACGCCGACGCCCTGCCGATCATCGCGAAGAAGTCGCAGATCCCCGTCATCGCCGACATCCACTTCCAGCCGAAGTACGTCTTCGCCGCCATCGAGGCCGGCTGCGCGGCGGTCCGGGTCAACCCCGGCAACATCAAGAAGTTCGACGACAAGGTGGGCGAGATCGCGCGGGCCGCCAAGGACCACGGCGTCCCGATCCGCATCGGCGTCAACGCGGGCTCCCTCGACCCCAGGCTGCTGCAGAAGTACGGCAAGGCCACGCCCGAGGCGCTGGTGGAGTCCGCGCTGTGGGAGTGCTCGCTGTTCGAGGAGCACGACTTCCGCGACATCAAGATCTCGGTCAAGCACAACGACCCCGTTGTGATGATCAACGCCTACCGGCAGCTCGCCAGGCAGTGCGACTACCCGCTGCACCTGGGCGTCACCGAGGCGGGCCCCGCCTTCCAGGGCACGATCAAGTCGGCCGTGGCGTTCGGCGCGCTGCTGGCCGAGGGCATCGGCGACACCATCCGGGTCTCGCTGTCGGCGCCTCCCGTCGAGGAGGTCAAGGTCGGCGCGCAGATCCTGGAGTCGCTCGGGCTGCGCGAGCGCGGCCTGGAGATCGTCTCCTGCCCGTCGTGCGGGCGGGCCCAGGTCGACGTCTACACCCTGGCCGAGCAGGTCCAGGCAGGGCTCGAGGGCCTGAAGGTGCCGCTGCGCGTCGCGGTCATGGGCTGCGTCGTCAACGGGCCCGGCGAGGCGCGCGAGGCCGACCTGGGTGTGGCCTCCGGCAACGGCAAGGGGCAGATCTTCGTGAAGGGCGAGGTCATCAAGACCGTCCCCGAGTCGCAGATCGTCGAGACGCTGATTGAGGAGGCGCTGCGCATCGCCGACGAGATGGGCGTGGAGGTCGACCTCGACGACGACGACGCGGGCGTGCAGGTCACCGTCGGCTGACGTCCGGACCTCGGGTGTGCGCGTCACGGTCGGCTGACGTTCGGAGCAGGCGCGTGCGGGTCACGGTCAGCTGACGCCCGGAGCGCGGGCGCCGCACCGTCGCCCGCTTCGGAGCCACCTGCTCCGGCACCAACCCCGTGCGGCCGCACCCGCCACTTCGTAGTCCCGCCCCCTGGGACGTCGGTCCCAGGGCCGCACTCTTCGCCCGCCTCGAAGGTCGTGCCTGGCACCACCCCTGGGCGCGACCTCCGAGGGGCCGCACCCGCCGCCGCTTCGTGAACCCCGCCCCTTGGCATACGACCGCCGCTGGGCGTTGCTTGCACGACTGCTGAGAGCCGGTCCCAGGGGCCGCACACTCCGCTCGCTGTACTCCCGTCCCGGAGCGGCGCGGCGGTGGCCGTTCGCACGAGGTCGCCCGACCACGCGGCAGGGTGCCGGGCGGCCCGAGAATGGTCCGGGTGGGCGATCTCCCGAAAACGCTTTGACGATCCGTGGCCACCCTGTCCGTGGTCGTCCTCGGCCGCTCCCCGCGCCCGGCCGCCGCGGACAGTCCGGTCGCTTTGGAAGGTTCGGTCGCCGCGGAAGGTCCGGTCGCCAGGGAAGGTCCGGCCGCTGTGGAAGGTCCGGCCGAAGGCGTCAGGGGTGCCGCGGCGGGTGAGAGCAGCCACGATACCGAGAGCAAGGACAGCGTTACAGATTGGTAATCAATTCTGGATACGCTACGTGTTCATCTAGTCGCACACGGCATCATCACCTCGTCAGACGGAAAAGAGGGAGTGCGGCCGGGTGAAGCGGGTTGTCGGGATCGGTGCGATATTGGCGCTGTTGACCACCGGAGTCAGCAGCGCCGCGGACGCCCAGGCGGGGGCGATCGGCGGCGAGGTCATCTGGGGGCCGTGCGGCAAGCGGAGCTCGATCACCGAGCAGGTGCTCGGCGGGGCGGGGCAGCGAACAGCGAGCACACCCGAGCAGCCGGGCGTGGAATGCGGCGAGGTCAGGGTGCCGCTCGACTACCGTGATCCGTACGGCCAGCACATCACGCTGGCGCTCAACCGGATCAAGGGCACGGTCTCCCGCGACGCCAACCACCTCGGCGTCCTGCTGGTCAACCCGGGCGGGCCCGGTGCCTCAGGGCAGGAGATGGCCAAGTACGTGGCCGCGCAGCTGCCGCCGCGCCTGGCCGCCCGCCTCGACGTCATCGGTTTCGACCCGCGAGGGGTGGGCAAGAGCGAGCCCGCGCTGCGCTGCGTCGACCCGGCGCGCTACTACGCCCCGCCCCGCCCCGACCAGGTGCCGAACGGCTCCGCGGCCGAGCAGGCGCTGCTCGGCAGGGCCAAGGAGTACGCCGCCCGCTGCGGCAACCTGTGGGCGTGGATGCTGCCCCACCTGACCACCGAGAACTCCGCCCGCGACCTCGACCGCATCAGGGCCGCGCTGGGCGAGGACCGCATCAACTACCTCGGCTACTCCTACGGCACCTACCTCGGCGCCGTCTACGCCACGCTGTTCCCCGGCAGGGTCAAGCGCCTGGTCCTCGACAGCTCGGTCGACCCCTCGGGCATCTGGTACAAGGACAACCTCGCCCAGAACCGGTCCTTCGAGCGCCGTCACCGTGACTTCCTGGCCTGGACGGCCAAGCACAACGCCGTCTACGGGCTCGGCCGCAACAGGAGGCAGACCTCCTTCGCCTACAACTCCATGCGTCAGCGGCTGGCCAGCAGGCCCGCGGGCGGCGTGGTCGGGGCGAGCGAGCTGGACGACCTGTTCACCGTGGGCGGCTACGCCAACGCGGTCTGGCCGCAGCTGGCCGGAGCCTGGTCGCGATACGTACGGCGGGGCGACGTGCAGGGCCTGGTCGACGCCTGGCGCCAGCACGCCGTCTACGACGCCGCCGACGAGAACAGCTACGCGGTCTACCTGGCCGTGCAGTGCCGCGACGCCGCCTGGCCGCGCGACTGGTCGAAGTGGCGGGCCGACATGACCAGATCGCACCGTGCCGCACCCTTCCTGACCTGGCCGAACGCCTGGTACAACGCGCCGTGCGCGTTCTGGGACGAGCCTGGCGGCACGCCCGTCAACGTCAGCGCCGATCCCTCGCTGCCGCCGATCCTGATGCTCCAGTCACGGCGCGACGCGGCCACGCCGTACCAGGGAGCCCTGAACCTGCGGCGGCGCTTGCCCGGCGCCCGCATGGTCGTCGAGCCGGGCGGCAACCATGGCACGTCGCTGGCCGGCAACGCCTGCGTCGACCGGCACCTGGCCCGCTACCTGGAGGACGGCACGGTGCCCGCGACCGACACCACCTGCCAGGGGATGCCGGCGCCCGTCCCCACCCAGCGGATGAGGGCGCCGGAGGGTGCGCGCGATCCCTGGCGGCTGCCGGAGTTGTTGCTCGGCGCCCGATAGATGGCGTGGTTCCTGTCAAAAGGGGGCAGGTCGCGTAGGCTGACCGGTGTGATGCTGCGTACATCGGCGTCGCGTGTGCTCGACGACAGCGATAGAGACGAAGTGCTCGCACTTCTCGACACCGATCCGGTCGCCAACGTCTTCGTCGCCTCCAGGGTCAGGAGCGTCGGGCTGCACCCGACGCGCCTGGGCGGGCAGATGTGGGGGTTCGGGCCGCGCGGCGCGCTCACCTCGCTCTGCTACGCCGGAGCCAACCTGGTGCCGGTCAACGCCGGTCCCGAGGCCGTGCACGCCTTCGCCGACCGCGCGCGCAAGCAGGGGCGCAGGTGCTCGTCGATCGTCGGCCCGGCGCCCGCGGTCGAGCTGCTGTGGGAGCGGCTGGAGCCGTACTGGGGGCGGGCCAGGGCGATCCGCTGGTCGCAGCCGGTGATGGCGACCTCGCAGAAGCCGTCGGTGCCCGCCGACCCGCTGGTACGGCGGGTGCGTCCCGACGAGTTCGACATCCTGCTGCCCGCCTGCGTCGCGATGTTCACCGAGGAGGTCGGCGTCTCGCCCAACGGTGGCGACGGCGGCGCGCTCTACCGCACGCGGGTGGCCGAGCTGATCCGGATCGGCCGCTCCTACGCCCGTATCGAGGATGGCAGGGTCGTCTTCAAGGCCGAGATCGGCGCGGTCACCCCGCGGGCATGCCAGATCCAGGGCGTGTGGGTCGCTCCCGCCGCGCGCGGCCACGGCCACGCGGTGGCGGGGATGGCCGCGGTGGTGGAGGCGGCGCTGGCCTGCTTCGCGCCGGTGGTCTCGCTCTACGTCAACGACTTCAACCACGCCGCCCGGGCCGTCTACCGAAAAGTCGGTTTCCGCGAGGTCGACACCTTCATGTCCGTCCTTTTCTAGCTTTCTAGTAGAAAGGGAGTCGTGATCCTTGTCACTGGAGCCACGGGAAACGCGGGCGAGTCGGTCGTGCTGCCGACGGTGGAGCAGGTGACGGGCCGCCCGCCGCGTCCCTTCGCCGAGTGGGCCGCGGCCGGTCTGTTCCGCTAGCTTTCTCAGCGGGTGGCGAGCTCGAGGTCGCCCGAGCCGCTGGACATGTCGATCACGCGGGAGGCCGAGGCGTCGTTCTTCGCGCCGACCTTCTCATCGCCCGAGTCCGTGCTGGTTGTGATCTTGTAAGGGCCCTCGGGCACCCGCACCTCGGTCCTGCCGGAGTCCGTGGAGGTCGTGACCTTGTCGGGCTGCTGCGCGAACACGAGCGTCATGTCGCCCGAGTCGCTCTCGGCCCGCACCCGCTTGGCCGTCAGGTCGCGGGCCTCGATCCTGCCGGAGTCACTCTTCGCCTCGACCTCGCCGGACAGCGCGCGCAGCGTCACCTCGCCCGAGTCGGAGCCGGCCTCGATCCTGAGCCCGCGCGGCACCTCTACCTCGTAGGCGACGTCGCAACTGCCCAGGCCCACCGTGACCGGGCAGGTGAACTCCAGCACCAGCGTGTCGCCCTGGACCTTGTGGGTGGGCTCCGGCTTGCTTTTGCGCCACGTCAGGGTCTCCGTCACGTGGATGCCCTTGCGGTCGGACTCGGTGACCACGATGGCACCCGAATCGCCCTCGATCTTGACAGCCGCGACCTTCTCGGCGACGTCGTAGGAGACTGTGTCGCGCTCCTTCGCGCCTTCGAGCCCGCAGCCCGTCAGCAGCACTCCGAGCCCCAGCAGGCCCGCCATCACGATCGTCTTCTTCGTCTTCACGCCCCATAGATTCCTACATGGGCGGGGGAGCGCCTTCAGGGAGGTCCCTGAAACCACCCCTGAGAGCCGGGGGACGGCCCCGGAGGGGTGTTCCCGACCGGCCCCGCAGCCGACCCTGATAGACGAACCTCGCCCGATGTCTCCCCTCCGGTACGGCAGGGCGACGTCGTCTGCGTCTCGGTGGCGGCCCTCCAGGGTGAACAGCTCGACCGGCGGCGCCGACGTCGAGGCGCGTCGCGCACCACCTGGTCCGGAGGAAGATCGGCCAGGAGGTGCACCTGTTGGCCGCGTTCAGGTGCCGCGCGACCGCCTTTCGGCTCTGCGGTCAGGTGAGGCCAGTCGACTTGAGGTGGCGGCGGAGGTGGCGGGCCGTGTGGGTGGTGGGCGTGGCCACCATCTGCCGCGGGGTGCCCTCGAAGACGACGCGGCCCCCGTCGTGTCCGGCCTCGGGCCCGAGGTCGACGATCCAGTCGGCGGAACGGACGACGTCGAGGTCGTGCTCGATGACCACCACGCTCGCGCCGGAGTCCACGAGCCGGTCGACGAGGCCGACGAGCCGCTCGATGTCCGCGATGTGCAGCCCGGTCGTGGGCTCGTCGAGGATGATCGTACGGCTGGGCGCGGCCAACTCGGTGGCGAGCTTGAGCCGCTGGCGCTCAGCGGGTGGTGACGCCCTCCATGAACGCCAGGTCGGTGTAGATCAGGCCGCTCCCCTCGCAGGCGGGGCAGCCTCCGGTCGAGTTGGGCGTGAACAGGCCGGCGGGCTGCCGGGTCGCCTTCGCGAAGATCTGGCGGACGGCGAGGCAGAGGGGATGGCGAGCGACCCAGAGGGCTCGTTCCGGTTCGGGCTCGAGCTGCTCCTCGACGGCCTGTCCCGCCGCATCGAGGGACCCTGACCCCACATCTGGGAGAATTGTCGGCACGTCGCCCAGAGCCAGGAGTCGCCGATGACCGTTCGCCGGGTCATGCCCATCCTCACCTCCGCGGCCATCGAGGAGAGCAGAGACTTCTACGCCCTCCTCGGCTTCGAGGAGGTGATGAACCACGGCTGGATCATGACGCTCGCCTCACCTGCCCAGCCCGCGGCGCAGCTGAGTGTCATGACCGCCGACCGGACCGCGCCGGTCAACCCCGACGTGAGCATCGAGGTGGACGACGTCGACGCCGTCTACGCGGCGGTGCTCACGACGGGAGCGGAGATCGTCCACCCGTTGCGGGACGAGGAGTGGGGCGTGCGCAGGTTCTTCGTCCGCGACCCCAACGGACGAGTGATCAACGTCCTGAGCCACCGATCCGGCCATGACGACGATTGACGAACTCGCCCGGCTCGTGCCACCACCCGCGGAACCGGTCGATGCGCGCGGCGACTGGAACGAGGTCGAGGCCGCCCTCGGGCTCGGGCTGCCCGCCGACTTCAAGGCGCTCGTCGAGCGGTACGGCCGCGGCCAGTTCGTCGACTTCGTCACGCCGCTGACCCCGTTCGGCGCCCACGACCTGCTGCTCCGGCATGCTCGGCGGCTACTGGACAGGGAGGGCGGCCACCACGGCCAGTACCCGTTCTATCCGGAACCCGGCGGGCTGCTGGAGTGGGCGGGCACCGACAACGGCGACTCGCTGTGCTGGCTGACCGAAGGCGAGCCGGACCAGTGGCGTGTCGTGGTCTGGAACCCGCGCGGCGTCGCCTACCACGCGCATGACGTCGGCGCGGTCGAGTTCCTGCACGGCTGGCTGAGCGGGCGGATCAGCACGCGGATCCTGTCCGACGAGTTCGTGGAGCCGTCGCCGTGGTTCGAGCCGTTCCGTGAGCGCGAACACGTCACCATCACGATGTCGGAGGGCGAGCTGCCCTACGACGAGCGGCTCAGGATCCTGCGGGACGCGCTCGCGCCCACGCAGGACCGGGGCGCCTACGACGACGGGGACGACGCCCGGCAGGACCACTTCGCCGCCGTGGACCTCGGCTGGCGGTTGACCTACGAGACGGCGTACGGTCACCAGCTCCGGGTCGCCTTCCCTCCCGGAGACGACGAGCGGGCCCGCGTCACGCTGTTCGAGGCCGCCCGCCGGATGGGCTGCCGGGTGCTGTCGACGACGACGCACCTCGGCGAGCCGATCTGGGCCAACCCCTGAACCGTCAGAGGCGGACCAGGCGGTCGAACAGGCGGGTGAGCTCGGCCTCAGGGTCGATGGTCAGGCCCGCGTGGACGGCCGAGGTCTGGACGACCGTGCTGCGGGGGGCGGTCAGCCAGCGGAACCTGCTGCCGAGCGACTCCTGCACCAGCGGTCCGGCCGAGTCGCCGCACGCCAGTTCGTAGCCCGCCAGCGCCAGCCGTACCTCCGCAGGGTCGGCGGCCGGGTCGAGGGCGCGCAGGCGGGACTCGTCGAGCTCGACCCGCGCGCACAGGTAGGCGCGCGGCTGGCAGTAGAGCAGGATGCCGACGTTGATCTGCTCGCCGCGCTCCATCTGCGGGATGACACGGATGACGGCGTACTCGTAGACGTCGCGTTCCATCACTGCTCTCCCTGCTTCCAGAAGGCGCCGACCGAGCCGGGGCCGCTCTTGGGCTCGTCCTTCGCGGAGGCGCGCAGCCAGTCGCGGGGGCCGTGGGCGCGGGCCAGCAGGTGCTCGACGTAGGCCTCCCGTACGGCCTGGGCCGACTCGAAGCCCTGCTCGTCCTCCAGCCATTCGTCGGGCACGAGCGCGGTGACCTCGGTCAGAAGCTCCCTGGTGATCTTCGCCGACAGTCGGTCGCCCGCCAGGGAGACGTCGGCGGCGAACGGGGCCAGCACGTGGTCGCCGGCGTCGAAGGGCCGCTGCGGGTCGGCGCTCTTCCAGCTGTAGTGGAACCACAGCGCGGCGCCGTGGTCGATGAGCCAGGTGTCGTGGTGCCAGACCAGGAGGTTGGGGTTGCGCCAGGTCCTGTCGACGTTGTGGATGAGGCCGTCGAACCACAGCACCTCGGCGGCGAAGCCGGGGTCGGGCCGCCAGGAGAGCGGGTCGAAGCCGAGCGCGCCGGGCAGGAAGTCGATCGCGACGTTGCGGCCCGCGCTGGCCTGCAGGAGCGCCTGGATCTCGAAGTCGGGTTCGCGCAGGCCGATCTGCGGGTCGAGGTCGACGAGCTTGAGCTCGGGGGTGCGCAGGCCGAGCCGCCTGGCCAGCTCCGCGCAGATGATCTCGGCGACGAGGACCTTGGGCCCCTGCCCCGCGCCGCGGAACTTCACGACGTAGGTGCCGAGGTCGTCGGCCTCGACCACCCCCGGCAGCGACCCGCCTTCCCGCAACGGGGTCACGTAGCGGGTCGCCGTGATCTCTTCCAGCATGGGACGAGGCTACCGGCTCGCGCGCGCCCTACATCCTGGCGATGACCTCCTCGGCGAAGCGCTCCATCGTGTCGATCTTGGGCTCGCCGGGCGAGAGCCACCAGGGGGCGGCCATCGTGCCCGTGATGCCCTTGTCGGCGAACCGCCGGTAGGTGTGGGGGTCGGGGAGCACCGCCAGCGGGGCGATGATCTCCAGCGCGTCCTCCTGCCTGCCGTACTCCTTCAGGTAGCGGCGCAGGTCGGCCAGGACGGCGTCGATCTGCTCCTCGGTGTAGATCCGGTTGCCGATCCAGCCGTCGCCCGCGCGGGCCGCCCTGCGCAGCGCCGCCTCGCTGTCGCCGCCCACGTAGATCGGGATCGGTACGGCAGGCGCCGGCGACATCGACAACGGCGGCAGGCCCGGCAGGTCCACCGGGGCGCCTGACCAGAGTTCGCGCAGGCGGGGGAGCATCTCGTCGAGCCTGCGCCCGCGCGTGTGGAAGTCCTGCCCGGTGGCGACGAACTCCTCCTTGCACCAGCCGACGCCCACCCCGAAGCCCACCCTGTCGCCCGACAGCACGGCGGCGGTCGACACCTGCTTGGCCACGGTGATCAGGTCACGCGCGGGAGCGATGTAGACGTTCGGCGAGAAGCGCAGCCGAGTCGTCACGGCCGCCATCGCGCCGATCGTCACCCAGACGTCCGGCCAGTGCGTCTCGGCCGTCCAGCGCATCCTGCCGTAGGGGTAGGGCGTGCTGAAGTCGGCGAAGAACAGGTGGTCCGACAGCGTGAAGGTGTCGAACCCGCAGCGTTCGGCCCCCACGGCCAGCTCGACGAACTCCGAGGTGTCGCAGAAGGAGGCGCCGAGCCAGAACTTCACTGGAACTCCGGGATGACCTTGGTGGCGAACAGCTCGAGGTTGCGCTTGACGGTGTCGAGGGGGAGCACGCCCTGCTGGCCCTGCATGTACAGGCCGAACCACTCCAGGTCGGGCATGCGGTCGAGCATGCGCTGGATGCCGCGCTTGACGTCGTCGGGGGAGCCGAACAGCGCCATCTCGACCTCGTTCATCCGCCGCACGTCGCCCTTGTCCGGCGAGATCGGCTGGTGCTTGTCGTCCTCCTTCTTGCGCAGCACCTCGAGGTAGCCGAACGGGCCGAAGAAGGCGGCGAAGTCCTTGGGGATGTTGCGGCCGTAGGTGTTGATCGCCTCCTCGGTCGTGTCCGCGATGCCGACGATCTTGAGGATGCCGGTGTGCTCGCCCAGCTTGTAGTGGCGGCCCTGTCTGGCCGACTCCTCCTGGTAGAGCTTGGCCTTGGCGGCGTGGTCGTCGGGGTTGGGGGTGAACATCCATGGCATGATGTCCTCCTGCGCGGCCCTGACGACCGAGCGGTCGGAGATCGTGAACGGCTGCCACAGCTCGGGATGCGGGTTCTGGTACGGCCTGGGGCAGACGCTGACCGCCTGGACCCTGTCGTCGTCGTCGAGCTCGCCGGGCGCGCCGAAGGTGCGGGTCCATTCGGTGGCGGGCCAGCCCTCGATCCCCTCGAAGGGATACGGCACCTGATAGTCCAAGATGTCGGACTTGTAGCGAAGAGTCTCCTGCGTCCAGGCCATCTTCATGATCTTGAGGACTTCGCCGAAGACGTCGAAGTTGCGGTTGTCGCTCGACGAGCCGTCAGACCTGGCCGCCGCCGCCTGCCAGCGCTGGCCCAGCACGTTCATCCACCGGTTCTGGTAGCCGCGCGCCACGCCCAGCCGCAGCCGCCCCTTGGAGAACTGGTCGAGCAGTGCCACGTCCTCCGCCGCCCTGATCGGGTCCCAGGCGGGCAGCACGAGACCGAGCGGCGCCAGCAGGATCCGCTCGGTCCTGGCGGCCAGGTCGGTGAGGAACATCAGCGGGTTGACCGAGAACTCCATCCCTTCCGAATGGAAGTGGTGCTCGGTCATCATCAACGCGTCGAAGCCGATCCTGTCGGCGTGCACCGCGATCTCCCGCACCTCGTGCAGCAGCCTCTGGTACGACTCGGTGTCCCGTCCGATCGGCCGCTTGGCCCGCGCGTTCTCCTCGGCCGCGTACCCCGAGCCGGGGATCTGGGGGTTCAGAAAGATGGCGAACTTCACCGGGAGATCTCCTTCAGCCATTGGTTGACCACGAGCAGGAACTCGGCGGGCCGTTCCTCGTGCAGCCGGTGTCCGCTGCCCTGCCAGCAGACCGTGCGCGAGGCGGGATGCTTGAACAGGCCCGACTCCCACGCCGCCTGCGCGGGGTCGGTCCAGAAGGTGAGCACGGGGCACTCGCGTCGAGACAGGTACGGCTCGGCCGCGCCCCGCGAGCCGATCGCCCCGTCCCCCGACCACAGCCCGTCGTAGGCCTCGGCCAGCACGTGCGGCGGCGTCGCCAGCAGCCGCCGCCGGTGCCACTCGCGCAGCCAGCCGGGCGAGGCGGGGGTGTAACACCACTCGTCGATCCGTACGGCAGGCGTCTCCCGCATCGCGACCGCCATGGCCACGACCTCGTCGGGACGCCCGTAGCCCGGATCCACCGCGACGACGGCGGCCACGCGCGAGGGGTGCTCGACGGCCAGCCGCGAGACGATCACCCCGCCCATGGAGTGGCCGACGGCCACGCACCGTTCGACCCCGAGCTGGTCGAGCAGCTCCACGAGGTCCTCGGCCATCCGGACGGGGTTGTTGCCCTTCTCCTCGGCCGAGGAGTAGCCGTGCCCGCGCAGGTCCACCGCGATCACGCGGTGCTTCCGGGCAAGGGTGGGGATGTGCGGGACCCACTGGTGGGAGTCGGCGCCCCAGCCGTGGACGAGCAGCAGCGTCGTGTCGCCCGATCCGTCGTCGGTGTAGAACAGCCGCACGCCCGCGACCGCAGCGAATCCCATGAGCGGCAAGCTACTCCAAGAACCGCTCCCGAGCAATCGCTTGGTTAGCTTGTGTCGATTCTTGATCGTGACGCCGCGTTCCTATAGTGGTCGCCATGCCGTCGAGCCCCCTCCAGCCAGCCGATCCCCGAGACCTGCGGGGGTACCGGATCCTCGCCCGCCTCGGTGAGGGTGGCCAGGGCGTGGTCTACGAGGCGCTGTCGTCCGACGGCGCGCGCGTGGCGGTCAAGTGGCTGCACGCGCGCAGCCACAGCACGGAGCGGCGGCTGCTGGCGGAGATCGAGAGCATCCGCAGGGTCGCGCCCTTCTGCACGGCGCGGGTGCTCGACGCCGGGATGGCCGACGGCCGGCCGTACGTCGTCAGTGAGCTGGTCGAGGGCGTCTCCCTGCACGCGCTGGTCCTGCGGGAGGGTCCGCGGGCGGGCGGGTCGCTCGACCGGCTCGCGGTGGGCACGATGACCGCGCTGGCGGCCATCCACCGGGCGGGCGTGGTGCACCGCGACTTCAAGCCGCAGAACGTGCTGCTCGACCGAGAAGGGCCGAGGGTGATCGACTTCGGGATCGCGCGGCTGCTCGACTCCACCAGCACGCTCGGCGCGCAGCCCGTCGGCACCCCCGCCTACCTCGCCCCCGAGCAGATCAGCGGCGAACCTGCGGGCACGCCGGTGGACCTGTTCGCGTGGGGACTGACCATGTCGTTCGCCTCCAGCGGGCGGGCGGCGTTCGCGGCCGACTCCTATCCGGCGGTGCTCGGCAGGATCCTGTACGGCACGCCCGACCTCGGGGAGCTGCCGGGGCCGCTGCGCGAGCTGGTGGTGGCGTGCCTGGCCAGATCGCCGGAGGAACGGCCGACGGCGCAGGAGGCGCTGGCCGCACTGCTCGCGGGCCCCGCCGAGCCTGTCGCGGGCCTCTCCCGGCAGAGCGCCGATCCTGTCACGGGCGGATCCCGGCAGGGGGCCGCGGAGTCGGTCGCTGTCACGGGCGAGTCCTGGCCCGAGGGAGGCGGGTCTGTCGCAGGCGGGTCCTGGCAGGGGGCCGTCGAGTCGGGGCCTCGGCGGATGCGGCGCGCTGAAGCGGAGGCGGCAGGTCCCGCGCAGGCGGGCACGCTGGTCTCCGGCGAGCATCGCGCCCACGCCCGCCCGACGCCGGGCCGGTGGAGGCGAACGCCGGCCGGATGGATCGCGGGTGCGGTCGCGCTCGTGGCGGCGGCCACCGCGCTGGCGGTTGCCGCCCCGTGGCGCGCCGACCCGCCCGCCCTGTCCGGCGAGTGGTCGGGCGCGGCGCACCACCCTAGCTCGAAGGTCACCTTCCCGGTACGGCTGAGCCTGCCGGGCGAGGCGGGCAGCGGGACCATGCGCTGGGGAGAGGGTCACCACTGCGCCGGAGTCCTCACCAGAATCGACCCGGCCACCTACGACCTGTCGCAGGTCAAGGGCGAGGGATGCCATCCGGGACGGGTGGAGTTCGCCGTCGAGGACGCGCGCGGCTACACGTTCCAGGTGATCAGAGCCGGCGAGGATGCCCCCCGCTACACCGGAAGTATCCAGAAATAGGACATCACAACGGCGTCACGGTCCGTTGACGCGCCGCGATCCCTCGACTTCAGTAGAGAGGTAACGGGTGGGCGGTGAGGGGAGGCGCCCGTGCCGAAACCGCTCAGGACGGGGGACCCTCAGCGACTGGGCGACTACGAACTGTCCGGGCGGCTGGGGGAGGGCGGTCAGGGGATCGTCTACCTCGGCACCTTAGGCGAAGAGTCCTACGCGATCAAGCTGTTGCACGGACCGGTGGGGGACGAGCCCGCCGCCTTCATGCGCGAGGTCGAGCTGGCCAAGCACGTGGCCAGGTTCTGCACGGCGCAGGTGGTCGACGCGGGGTTCGACGACGGCAGGCCGTACATCGTCAGCGAGTACGTCGAAGGACCCTCGCTCGCCAGGGGCGTGGCCCTGGAAGGGCCACGCGAAGGCGGCGCGCTCGAACGGCTCGCCGTCGGCACCGCCACCGCGCTGGCCGCCATCCACCGCGCCGGGATCATCCACCGCGACTTCAAACCGCAGAACGTGCTGCTCGGTTCCGACGGCCCTCGCGTGATCGACTTCGGCCTGGCCAAGGCGCTGGACGCGGCGGCGACGGTCAGCGGCAGGGGCGTGGGCACGCCCGCCTACATGGCGCCGGAGCAGATCACCGCATCGGCGATCACCGGGGCGGTGGACGTGTTCTCGTGGGGCGCGACGATGTGCTTCGCGGCCAACGCCTCCGCGCCGTTCGGCCAGGACTCGGTGGCGCCGGTGCTGCACCGCATCCTGACCGCGCCGCCCGCGCTGGGTCGGCTCGACGGGCAGCTCCGCTCTCTGGTCGCGCACTGCCTGGACAAGGACCCGCGCAACCGGCCCACCAGCAGGGAACTGCTGCTCGCGCTGCTGGGCGCGGGCGAAGGCGTGCCGGCGGAGGTGCTGCGCTCACCTCCGCCGCACATCCTCCGCGTCGCTCCCCACCCGTTGGCGGAGCCTGAAGCGACCGGCGCGGCCGAGGGCTACCTGTTGCCGGAGATCCCCGCGCAGCGCGGCGCCGAGTCCGTCGCGGGCGGCAGGCTGCGGTCACCGGCTCGCAGACCGGGATCGGGTACGGCGAAGGCCGGGCACCCGGTGGTTCCCCGGCCGGAAGAGCACCCCGCGAAGGGCTGGGACGAGGAGCGCCCCGGCTGGGGCGAGGGTCACCCCGGCTCGGGTGAGGGTCACCCCGGCTCGGGTGAGGGCCATCCCGGCTCGGGCGAGGCGCATCCGGCGAAGGGCTGGGGCGAGGGGCATCCCTCGTGGCCGGGCCCCGGAGGTTGGACACCGGAGGAGACCCATCCCGGCCGCTGGGCGGGGCCGGCGGCCAACAGGGTCTCGCTGGCCGTCTCGTGCGCGCTCCTGATCAGCGCCGCGGTTCTGGTCGCGGTGCTGGTTCCGGCGCTCCAGAGTGTCAGAACGCCGGCCGCCGCCGCGTCCAAGCCGGTGGCCGCGGCCTCGACGCCCGCCGCCCCGTCCGGCAAGCAGAGCGCGGGCAAGGTGAAGGACACCCCCGCGACGATCAAGCGTCCGCCGCCCGCCACGGCACCCGCGCAGCCGATCCTGTACTCGGTGCCGGGAGTGGTGGGAATGGACCGTTCCGCGGCGACAGCGGCGATCGAGGGCGCGGGGCTGGTCGTCGGATCGGTCACCGAGGTGGGCTCCTCGCGGCCCGCGGGCGAGGTGCTCGGGACCGCGCCCCAGCAGGGGAGCAGGGTGGCGCGGGGCACCAGGATCGACCTGAGAGTGTCGGCCGGTGGCGTCGAGGTGCCCGCGCTGGCGGGCCTGTCCCGCGAGGACGCCACGTCGGCGCTGACGGCGGCGGGGCTGAAGGCGGGGAAGATCAGCACGAGTTGCTCCGGTCTGCCCGAGGGCCAGGTGATCAGCAGCAAGCCGGGGTCGGGTGCTCGCGTGACGTCGGGCCGGGCGGTGTCGCTGACGCTGGCCCAGCACGGTGCGCGGGTGCCGTCGGTCGTGGGGCTGTCCAGGCGCGAGGCGCGGGCGTCGCTGAGAGACGCGGGCTTCGTCGTACGGCAGCGCGCCCGGATCGTGGGCGACGTCGACGCGGTGGACTCGGTGCTCGCGCAGAACGTGTCGCCCGGCACGTGCGCCAAGCCGGGGCGGGCGATCGTGATTACGGTGGGGGTGGCGGGGCAGTCGCTGCCCGACCCGACGGAGCCGTCCACGCCGCCCGACGTGGACCCGCCCGCGGGCACCGACCCCGAACCGACCCCCACCCCCACCTCGGGCGAGGCCACCCCCACCGGCTGACCCGCCCCGCACGATGCGCGGGGTCAGATGGCGAGGGCGGCGGCGGTCAGGGTGGGCAGGACACGCTCCTCCGGTAGGTCCATCGTCTGGACGACGCCCCACTGGAGCGCGCCGAGCACCGCCCATCCGCGCAGCCGCGTGTCGGGCGAGGGGTCAGGCCCGGCGAGCTTGGCGAAGATCTCGTCGCGGAACGTCCTGATCGCCTCGCCGGGCGAGCCGGGCGGGGCGTCGTCGGCGCCGCCCAGGTCCTCCATGACCAGCCTGATCACCGCGCGATGCCGTACGGTGAACGCCACCAGTGCCGTCACGAACGCGCGCCGGTCGGGGAAGTCGGCCCCGAGCAGGTCGAGCATCTCGTCCGCGCAGGGCGCGATCAGCTCGGCGGCCAGCTTGTCCTTGGGATGGAAGTGGTAGGCCACCGCGGTCTTGGTCAGCCCGACGGCGGCGGCGATGTCGGCCAGTGACGTCGCGGCGTAGCCCCGCTCGGCGAACAGTTCGCGGGCGGCGGCGAGGATCCTGGTGCGGGTGTCGCGCCCCTGCTCGAGTGTGGTCATCGTGCCGCTTCCACCCCATGCCGCTGCGAATGGTCGCACCATCGTAGTGGGCGGCGGCGCCGTACGGGCTAGAAAACGATCACGGAACGGGCGACGACGCCCTCGCGGACATGGGCGACGGCCTGGTCGATGTCGGTCAGGGGGAGGCGTTCGGTGACCAGCCCGTCGAGGTCGAGCCGGCCGTTGAGGTACTGCGCGGCGAGCATGGGCAGGTCGCGCTGGGGCGCGGCGTCGCCGCCCTGGGTGCCCATGAGGCGGCGGGAGGCGAACAGCAATCCTGGCTCGATGGTCAGCGGGGTTCCGGCCGCGGGGCTGCCGACCATGACGGTGGTGCCGCCGGGCTGGGTGGCGGCGAAGGCCTGGCCGAGGACGCTGGCGACCCCCGTGGCGTCGAAAGCGTAGTCGACGCCGCCGCGGACGATCTCGCCGACCTGCTGGGGGAGGTCGGCGGCCCGCAGGGTGTGGGTGGCGCCGAGGTGGGCGGCGAGCTTGAGCTTCCGTTCGACGACGTCGGCGGCGATGATCGTGGTCGCGCCCGCCAGGACCGCGCCCTGGACGACGTTGAGGCCGACGCCGCCGCAGCCGACGACCAGGACGCTGGAGCCGGGGGTGACCGCGGCGACGTTCAGGACGGCGCCGACGCCGGTGATGACGCCGCAGGCGAGCAGGCACATCGCGGCGAACGGCGCGTCGGGTGCGATCTTCACGCACATCGCCTCGCTGACGACGGCGTACTCGGCGAAGGAGCCGATGCCGATGAACCTGCGGGTCTCCTGGCCGTCCATGGTGACCCTGGGCGCACCGCCCATGATCGCGGTCAGCCTGGCGGGGCCCGAGCACAGATGGAAGCGGCCGGCCCCGCAGTGACGGCACCTGCCGCACGCGCCGCTCATCGCGATGACCACGTGGTCGCCCGGCGCGACCGCCGTCACGCCGTCGCCGACGCTCTCGACGATCCCGGCGCTCTCGTGGCCCAGGATGAACGGCGGCTGCCGCACGACGGGGCTCTTGCCGTCGATCGCCTTGAGGTCGGACCCACACACGCCGGTCGCCTTGACCTGGACGCGCACCTCGCCGGGGCCGGGGTCGGCGATCTCCACCTCGCGGATCTCCATCGGCTGCCGGAAGCCGGTGAGGACGGCGGCGCGCATCAGCATGCGCCACACGCTAGCAAGCACATGCTTGGTTTAGAAGGCGTTGACACACTTTCGGCCCACACCTACTCTGACGCAAAACCAAGCGAGCGCTAGGCCAAAATGCGGAGGCTGGGTTGCGGCGGGAACTCGTGGTGCTGGCAACAGTGGTGGCGCTCGCGGGATGCGCGGCGCAGCAGAAGGCGGCTACTCCCGGCGGGCAGACCCCGGGGGTGACGGACACGACGGTCAGGGTCGGCGGCGTGCTCACCAAGACCAGCGCGAGCGGCTACTCGACCAAAGACGCCGAGATCGGGGCCAGAGCCAGGTTCGAGCGGGCGAACGCGGCCGGCGGCGTCCACGGCAGGAAGATCGAGTTCGTCGGCGCCGAGGACGACACCCAGGACGCCGCCAAGGGCGACGCCGCGGCCAAGAAGCTCGTCCAGAAGGACAAGGTGTTCGCGCTCGTCCCCGTGCACGCCCCCAACTTCGGCGGCGCGGTCTTCCTCGAACAGCAGGGCGTGCCCTGGTTCGGCTGGGCGACCGGCCCGCAGTGGTGCGGCACCAGGACGGGCTTCGGCTACAACGGCTGCCTGGCGCCCAAGCCGGGCGCGGGCTCGCAGACCTGGTGGGGCAACCAGATGGCCGACCTGCTCGGCGGCTCCGGCGGCAAGACCGTCTACGTGCAGACCTCCGACTCCAGCGGCAGCAAGTACGGCGGCAAGACCATCTCCCAGTCCTTCCAGGCCGCCGGATTCCGGCTCGTCGGGCTCAACTCGGCGCTGCCCGGCGCCGCCCCGCCCGCCGACTGGCTGCCGTACGTCGACAAGATCATGACGTCGGACGGCGGCGCGCCACCTGACATCGTCGTGTCGATCATCGCGGGCACCAAGTTCAACGTCGGCCTCTACTCCGCGCTGAAGAAGGCCGGATACAAGGGCGTGCTCAGCGACGCGACCAGCTACGACGCCGCCATCCTCAAGGACGCCGCCACGGCGCAGGCGCTCGAAGGGGTGATCGCGGCGCCGATGTTCGAGCCCTTCGAGTCGAGCGCGCCCGAGATCGCCCAGCTCAAGCAGGACGTGGAGAAGGTCGCCCCCGGCGCCACGCTCACCCAGCACCTGGCGATCGGCTACTGGTCGGCCGACATCTTCCTGACGATGCTGGAGCGGACCGGCAAGGACCTCACCCGCGAGAAACTCCTCGCCACCGGCAACGGCGCGTTCAGCTACGAGAACGCGGGCTTCGGCCGGATCCAGTACCCCAAGGACCACGACGAGCCCAACGGCTGCGGTGCGCTGGTCAAGCTCCAGGGCGGCGCCTACCAGGTCGCCAGGAGCATGAAGTGCTTCGACAACGTGCCGCTCAAGTAGATGCTCGCCTACGTCCTGAGCGGGCTGGTCACCGGCGCCGTCTTCGCGGTGATGGCCTCGGGCCTCACCCTGTCCTACGCGGCCACCGGCGTGTTCAACTTCGCCCACGGGGCGGTCGGTTTCCTGACCGCGCTGGTCTTCTTCGAGCTCAACGTCGGTCTCGGCTGGCCGGGATGGGCCGCGGCCCTGCTCGCCGTCCTGGGCTTCGCCCCACTGCTCGGGTACGGCCTGCACAAGGCGATGTTCAGGGGCCTGGCCCACGCGGGCGAGACCGCGCAGATCGTGGCGACCATCGGGCTGACGATCGCGCTGCCCGCGCTCGGGCTGCTGGTCGCCGACCTGGTCGCCGAGCCGTTCGGGCTGCCCGCGGCGGACGCCACCGCCCTGCCCCACGGCGTGGGGCCCTATCCGGCGGTCGCGGTGGCCTTCGGCTTCGACTCCGACCAGGTCATCACCTTCTGCGTCGCGGCCCTGGTGGCGGCAGGGCTGTGGCTGTTCATGCGGCACACGCCGTACGGGCTGCGGATGCGGGCCGCCGTCGACCGGCGCGGGCTGGCCGCGCTGCGCGGCATCGACGCCGACGCCACCTCGGCGCTGGCCTGGACGCTCGGCTCTGGCCTGGCGGGGCTGGCGGGCGTGCTGGCCGTCCCCGTGGTGGGGCTGGACTCGGGGGCGTTCACCGTGCTGCTGTTCGCCTCGGCGACGGCCTCGGTGTTCGGGCGGCTGCGCTCGATCCCGTGGACGTTCGCCGCGGGGCTCGGGCTCGGCGTGGTGCAGAACCTGGTCGCGGGCTACGCCGACTTCGCCGCCGAGATCACCGGGCTGCGCACCGCCGTACCGATGATCCTGCTGTTCGCCGGGCTGCTGCTGCTGAACAGGTCGCGCGAGCGGGTGGCGGGCAGCGCGGCCCAGGACGCGCCGCCGCCCGACCACCTGGCCGACCTGCCCCTCTGGCGGCGGCGGCTGCCATGGCTGGTCTCGCTGGCGGCGCTGCTGGCGTGGACGTTCACCAGGCCCGCCGACGACTTCGCCGTGGGCGTGGTGGCGCAGGGACTGGTGCTGGCGCTGATCTTCTGCTCGTTCGTGGTCGTGACGGGCATCGGCGGGATGGTGAACCTCGCGCAGGCCGCCTTCGCCGCGATGGCGGCGCTGACCTGCGGGTGGGCGCTGTCGTCCGGCTGGCCGTTGCCCGTCGCGATCCTGCTGGGAGTGCTGGCGGCGGCGGCTGTCGGCGTGCTGGTGGCGCTGCCCGCGTTACGGCTCGGCGGCAGGATCCTCACGCTGGCCACGCTCGCCCTGGCCCTCCTCGCCGACCAGGTGCTCTTCCAGGTCGACGCCTTCAGCAACGGGACCATCGGCTGGCCGCTGCCCGCGCTGTCGTTCGGGTTCGCGGACACCACCGATCCGCGCGTGCGGGTGGTGCTGCTGCTGGCCCTCATCGGGCTGGTCGGGATCATGGTCCGCAACCTGGAGCGGTCGGTGTCCGGCCGGGCGATCCTGGCCGTCAGGTCCGCGCCCGCCGCAGCGGCCACCGTCGGAATGTCGGGGGCGCACACGAAGATCATGCTGTTCGCGCTGGCGTCGGCGATCGCGGGGCTCGGCGGGGTGCTGTACGCGACGTCGAAGGGGTCGATCACGGCGACGGACCTTCCGGCGTTCGCCGGGTTCGTGTGGCTGGCCGTGGTGGTGCTGCAAGGGGTGCGCAGGATCGGCGGGGCGGTGCTCGGCGGGCTGGTCGCGGCTGTCCTCCCCGAGCTGCTGGCGGGGTGGGAGGTCTCGGCGCACGTGGGCGCGATCCTGTTCGGGACCGGCGGGATGATCCTCGCCAAGCACCCCGACGGCGTCCTCGCCCAGCTCGCCGAGGCCCGCCACCGCCGCCGCACCCGTGCCGCCGCGCCCACCCGCACTCCCGTCGACACCCGGTCCGCCCGCCGCTTGGGCAACGTCGCCGAAGTCGAGGGAGAGGGTGCGCGGGGAGCCGCGGACGCGACCCGGTCCGCCCGCCTCCCAGGCAACATTGCCGCAGTCGGGCGGGATACGGCGCTGGAGAACGTCGCCGAAGTCCGGCGGGAGGGGTCGGGCGGGCCTGCGCCGGTGCTCGCCCTCGAAGGGGTCGTGGCCGGATACGGCGACGTGACCGTCCTGCGCGGCGTCGACCTGGCGATCGGTCCTGGCGAGGTGGTCGCCCTCCTCGGCGCGAACGGCGCGGGCAAGTCCACCACCTGCGCGGTCGCCGCCGGGGACGTCCCGGTCACCACGGGAAGGGTGCTGCTCGACGGCCACGACATCACCGGCTGGCCCGCCCACCGGCGGGCCCGCGCGGGCGTGCTCCTGGCTCCCGAGGGGCGGGGCGTCTTCCCCGGGCTGACCGTCGAGGAGAACCTGCTGACCTGGCTGGCCGCGCCCGACCAGGTGTACGAGCGGATGCCGCAGCTGGCCGCCCGCCGTACCGTGCTCGCCGGGGCGCTGTCCGGCGGCGAGCAGCAGCTCCTCACGCTCGCGCCCGCCCTCGTCAGGCCGCCTCGGGTGCTGGTCGCCGACGAGCCGTCGCTTGGGCTGGCCCCGCTGGTCGTCGAGCAGGTCTTCGCCCTGTTCGCCGAGCTGCGCGCGCGAGGGGTGGCGTTGCTGCTGGTGGAGGAGAAGGCCACCGAGGCGCTGGCGGCGGCCGACAGGGTGGCCTTCATGCGGCTCGGTCGCGTCACGTGGACGGGACCCCGCTCCGAGGTGGACGCCGACCGGCTGACCGCCGCCTACCTGGGGGTGTCCTCATGAGCGCGTTGGCCGTGGAGGGGGTGTGCGTGGCCTTCGGCGGGGTTCGTGCCCTGTCCGAGGTCTCGTTCACCGTGCCGGAGGGGCGGGTCTGCGGTGTGATCGGCCCGAACGGCGCGGGCAAGACCACGCTGTTCGACGTCGTCTCCGGCCTGCGCCGCCCGCAGTCGGGGCGCGTGCTGCTCGGGGGCGCGGACCTGACCGGCGTCTCCGCGGTACGGCGGGCACGCGCGGGGCTGCGCCGTACCTTCCAGCGGACGCAGGTCTTCGGCCGTCTCACCGTGGCCGACAACGTCGTGGCGGCGATGGAGTGGCGGGGCGGAGGCGGCGGCGTGCTCGCCGACCTCGCGGGGCTGCCGGGCAGGCGCCGGGTGGAGGCGGCGCGGCGGGAACGGGTCGAGGAGGTCCTCGACCTGTGCGGCCTGCTGCCGTTGCGTGACGCGTACGCCGCCGCCCTTCCCGTGGGACAACGACGGCTGGTCGAGCTGGCCCGCGCGCTCGCCGACCGTCCGGCCGTGCTGCTGCTCGACGAGCCGACCTCGGGGCTGGACGCCGGGCAGACGGACCGGCTGCGCGAGGTCGTCGCGGCGCTCGACACCACGGTGCTGCTGGTCGAGCACGACATGGGCTTCGTCATGGACACCTGTGACGACCTCGTCGTCCTCGACCTCGGCAAGGTCATCGCGACGGGGCCGCCGTCCGCGATCAGATCCGACCCCGTGGTGCGCGCCGCCTACCTCGGCTGATTCCCTCGTGATCTACGGCTGGGCCGGGGTGCGGACGGCGGCGAGTTGCGTGGCCTGGGCGACGAGGCGGCCCTTGGAGTCCCACGCGTGCGCGGTCTCGTCCATCCGCTCGGCCGTCACGTCGGCGGCGGTCATCCGAATCCTGAGTGGTCCCGGCGCGGGCAGCCGCCTGATGTAGGCCGACAGCTGGATCGTGGGCGCCCAGCCGGACACGCCGAGGTCGAAGGAGACCGGCGGGAGCGCGTCCAAGGCGACCAGCAGCGACAGCGGGTCCCAGTCGGAGCCGTCGGCCAGGCGCTGCCAGCCCGCGATGACGCCCTGGCGGGCCGGCTCGCCGAAGGCGAAGGTGAGATGGGCGGGGTTGAGCCGCTGCTCGATGACCTCCATGAGCGACACCCGCATCCCCGCGCCCGGCGGCTCGGTGGGCTGCAGCCAGCACTCCTGCTCGTCGGGCAGCTCCACCGGATCGATCCCCGACCACCACGGGTCGTCCTCGGTGAGACGGCCGAGCGTGATCAGCGCCTCGACGATCGGGGCGCCGTCCTGTGACATGCGGGCGCGCACCTGGGTGACGGCCCTGCCGTTGCGCAGCGTCTCGACGTCGATCCGCACCGCCCCGAACGAGGGCGGCGAGATGAACGAGCCGCTCACGGCGGTCAGGTGCGGGTGGTCCTGCCCCGCGCTCTCGACGGCGGCCCTGCCCATGACGGCCAGCAGGTAGCCGCCGTGCGCCTTGCCGCCGACGCTCCACTTCTCGTCCAGCGTGGCGTCGAAGCCGCCATGCGCGCGGGGGACAACAGCGGTCGCATCCCTAAATGTCGTCATATGGTCAGATTGACGTCGTCAACCTGACGGTGTCAACCTGAGGGTATGAAGCGGGTACGCGCCAATCCTGGTGAAGGGGTACGGCTGCGCGAGGAGATCCTCGCCGCGGCCGAGGAGCTCCTGGTCGAGACGGGGCGCGAGTCGGCGCTGACGCTGCGCGCGGTCGCCGGCCGTACCGGAGTCTCGACCCCGTCGGTCTACCTGCACTTCGCCGGCAAGGAGGAGCTGATCGAGGCCGTCTGCCTGCGCGCGTGGGACGAGCTCGAACGGCGGATGCGCGCGGCCACGCGCGGCGTCGCCGACCCGTTCAGGGCGCTGGGCAGGTGCGGCAGGGTCTACGTGCGGTTCGCGCTCGACCACCCCGCCCAGTACCGGGTGCTGATGATGCGGCAGGGCTCGGGATCGGCGGCCGAGGCATGCTTCGGCTACATGGTGGAGGCGGTCTCGGCGTGCGTGGCGGCGGGCGTGCTGCGCGGCGACCCGCAGACGCTCGCCCTCGGGCTGTGGTCGGCGGCGCACGGCTGCGCGTCGCTGCTGATCAGCCAGCCGTCCTTCCCGTGGCCCGAGGGCCTCGACGCGTTCATCGACGACACCGTCAGGATGGCGGGCTTCGGTACGGCGGTCGCCTCCCGCCTGCCCCGCCACGGCATCTCCACCGAGGTCGTCGCCGAGCTCGACGCCTTCGCCGCCCGGCTCGCCGAGTAGGCGCCGCCCTGGCCCGCCGCCTCCTCGACCGCGACGGTCGGGACCACGTCGAGTGTCAAGGAGGCGACAGTTGCCGGACCCTGCCCGAACCCGAGGGCTACTCGGCAGCCAGCGCCTCCCGCACCGCCTTTGCGGCGGGAGTCGGGTCGTAGCCCTCGGGGACGCCTTCGACCAGGATGATGTCGCCCTCGATGTGCCGCGAGCGCAGCGGTGCGATCTCCCGGTATGCGGGTGAGTCCCACCAGGTGCGCGCCTCGGCGATCCCGGGGAAGCCGAGCATCACGACGGCCCCGGGCCAATTGCCCTCCTTCACCTCGTGCTGCATGGCGTGCACGAGGTAGCGGCCGCCGTACGGCTCGAAGGTAGCGGGGAGGCGCTCGATGTACTCAGCGATCTCCGGATGCGGAGCGGCATCCTGCAAGTGAGCTATGACATAGGCGGTCATGGTTCCTCCTCTGTTATGACGAACCCGCGGGCGCCGCTGTGACCGGCGGCGCCCGAAGGATGATGGCTCATCCCAGATCTGCGAGATCCACGGCATCAGCCATCGCACGGTATCCCGCATCGCTGGGGTGCAGATGGTCGCCGCTGTCGTAGGCGGGGTCGAGCTGATCCTCGTCGGCGGGCGAGGCTAGCGCGCGGTCGAAGTCGGCCACCGCGTCGTACTCGCCGTTTCTGCGGATCCAGGCGTTGACCTCGTCGCGCTTGGCCTCGCTGAGCGGCGTGTAGTACCGCGAGCCCTTCATGGGCGGGATCGTCCCGCCGATGACGCGCAGGCCCTTGGCACGCGCCCGGCGGATCAGCTCGCGGTGCGCGGCGATCATCTCGGCGGCCGAGACTTCGGTGTGCGGTGCGGCCATGGGCTGACGCGCCACGCTCATGCCGATGTCGTTGACACCCAGCACGACGATCACCGTGCCCACGCCGGGGCTGCCGAGGACGTCACGGTCAAACCGGGCGGTGGCCTTGTCGCCAAGCCAGGCGGAGTCGACGGTCAGGCGGTTGCCGCCGATGCCCTGATTGAGTACGGCACGCGGCCGGCGGGCGGCCACCAGCCGTTCGGCGAGCTCATCGGGGTAGCGGTTGTCGGCGCCGGGAGTGGAGCCGTAGCCGTCGGTGAGCGAGTCTCCGAACAGCGCTACGCCGTCGCGGCCCCGTGAGGCGCCCAGGACATCGATCCCGGACAGGTAGTACCAGGACACGCTGGATTCGGTGAAGGCCGCTGAGCCCTGGTCGGCCACGTGGTTCCCCTCGGCGCGGAAGCTCGCGGCCATCGCCTGGGCGTGGTAGGTCGCCGGCCCGGTCGGCTTGGCGAAGTGCAGCGTGACCGTGAGTCGTTCCAGTGCCGAGACCGGCAGGGCCACCGGGTCGCTGACCAGCTCCGCGCCAGCCGGGATGGTGAAACTCGCCGCACGTCCGGACGTCAGGCGCCGGAGCGATCTCGTCTTCACGGCGGCGCCGCCGGAGCTGCGGGCCACGGTGGCGGCGCTGACCGTCAGCGGGGCGGTGCCGTACACGTTGGTCAGCCGGATCCGGACGGCGGCGCCGGGGACGGTGGTCCGCACCACCTGCCGGAGGGTCTGGCCCGCGAAGCCCTGCTCGGACCAATTGGGAGTGAAGTTGGCGCCCGGGCGCTGGGGCGCGGCCGACCAGGCGGCCTTCCAGCCGAGCCCCGGCTCCGCCGAGGCGGGCTGCTGGGCGCCCAGTGTCGTGGTGAGGACCAGTGCCACGAGGATCCTGACGAAACGCACTAGCGATCTCCTCGCTGAACTCGAACGGTGAGGGTGATGATCAGGACGAAGGCGACGAAGGCCGTAAGCGTTCGGATGACGTTGAACATCTCCCACCGCTGGAGGATCTCGGCGTAGTCGGCCGGGGGCGTGCCGACGGCCCACACCTTGATCTGGCCGTTGATCGGCACGTTGCCGAACCGGGTGATCAGGAACGAGAGCACGGCCAGCACGCCCGCCACCCCGGCCAGATAGCGCCGAGCAAGCAGGGCCAGGGCCAGCGAGCTCAGGGCGGCCAGCGCCATGATGGTCTGCATGACGGGGCCGTTCATGCGCATGAGGGCGGAGTGGAAGGTCAGCCGCACGTCGAGCGGCACCGCGTTGAAGGTGGTCGCGACGTTGACGGCGCCGTAGCCGAAGGCGCCCGCGAGCAGGCCGGTGGACAGCAGACAGAGCGCGGTGACGAGGCGGATCACCATACCCGGAGCCCTCATGCGGCTGCCGCGCTCTCGATCGCGGCGAGCATCCGGGCCCGCTGCTCCGCGGAGATGACGCGGCCACGGGTCACCACGGTGTGGATGCGGGTGGTGTTGCGGATGTCGGCCAGCGGGTCGGCGTCCAGGACCACCAGATCGGCGGCCTTGCCGGGCGCGACGGTGCCGATCGAGTCGTCCAGCCCGAGCAGCTGCGCCGGTTCCAGGGTGGCGGCCCGCAGCGCGCGCAGCGGCGACAGGCCGGAGCGCACGAGGTTGGCCAGCTCGTCGTGCAGGCTGAAGCCGGGCACGACGAACGGCACGTCGCCGCCGTCCGTCCCCGCCACCACCGGCACTCCGGCCTCCTCCAGCTCGTTCACGAACGCCTTGCGGCGCTCGAACAGCGCGTACCGCTGGGCGGTGACCTCGGGCGTACGGCCAGCCTTGATGATGTTGTCCAGCGCCCACCGCCAGCCTTCGGCCACGGCGGCAGGCACGTACTTGAGCCGCCCGTCGTCCAGCACCTCGTCCGGCCGGTCCAGCACCTGGTAGACCGTCAGGGTCGGCACGACCCGGGTCCGGTTGCGCGCCAGCGTGGCGAAGACCGACGCCGCCTTGCCGGCGCTGTAGCCGGCGACCGCCTCCCACTCCAGCCGGTGGATCTCCTGCATCCAGCTGACGTAGTCGCTCTGGGCGAACTCCAGGCCGGCGATCCGGGAACGCAGCTCCCGCTCCCGCGTGGAAGTGTCGTACCAGGTGGAGTAGAGGTGCTCGACGCTGCACTGGCCGAGGCTGCTGGCCGTGGTCAGCGCGACCCCGTCGGGGCAGTGCCCGGCCAGCGGCATTCGGTGCCTGCGCGCCTCGTCGGCGACCACCCGGTACAGCTCGGGAGAGAGCCTGGAGTACACCTTGACGAAGTCCGCGCCGTCCCGCTTCGCCTGGCGGACCGCTTCGCGGGCCTGGGCTTCGGTCGCGACCTCGGTGAAGACCGACGGGTCGCCGATGGTCGGCGCGCCGTCGATGATCCGGCTGGCGATGACCGAGCGCGGCCCGAGCAACTCGCCCCGGTCGATCCGCTCGCGCCACTCGTGCAGCAGCGGGCTGCCGGACATCTCGCGCACGGTGGTGACGCCATTGACGAGGTACAGCGGAGGGGAGATGCGCTCGGAGGGAATGCTGTGCACGTGGGCATCGCACAAGCCCGGGATCACGAATTTGCCTGTCAAGTCGATGACTCGCGTGCCCTCTGGAATCTCAGGGCGCGGACCCACCGAGACGATCCGCTGTCCACGGATGAGCACGGTGCTGTTGCGCCGGTGCGGGCGCCCGGTGACGTCGACAACGGTCACTCCGGTGAGCGCGATCCAGCGCGCCTCCGATGCCGCTGCGGCTTGACCCGTGCCCACTGCGGTCCCGGCCATCACCATGATCGCTCCCGCCTTCAGCGCGTCACGCCTCTTCATTAACTCTGACATGATGTCAAACATAGTGACGGTGGCTAAGATTGACAATGTGTCCGAGATAACGCCCCCCAGACGCCGACGCCGCCGCGCCGACGCCGACCGCAGCGCCAGCGAGATCCTCAGGGCGACCAAGGATCTGCTCGCCGTGCAGCCGCACGCGAGCGTCGAGGAGATCGCCGTCGCGGCCGGCGTGAGCCGCCAGACCGTCTACGCGCACTTCAAGACCAGGGAGGCGCTGATCGGCGCGGTGTTCGACGAGATCGCCGCAGAGGCGGCGGCCCAGATGGACGCCGCCCAGCTGGACCGGGAACCCGCCGTGGACGCGCTCCTGCGCCTGCTCGACATCAGCTGGCGCACCCTCCAGCGATATCCGCTCCTGCTGACGGTCTCCACCCCCGCTGGCGACTCCGCCGCCGACGGCAAGCGGCACGAGTCGGTCTTCGACCACCTCGAACGGGTGCTCAGCCGAGGCCGGCAGTCCGGCGAGTTCGCCTCCGACCTTCCCGTACCCTGGCTCGTCACCGCCGTCGTCACCCTCGGCCACGCCGCCGGAGACGAGGTGCGGGCAGGACGGATGACACCCCAGCAGGCCAGCGACACCCTGGCCAGAAGCGCCCTGCTGCTCTGCGGGGCCGGTTGATCGTTCCGACTCGGGATGGGCGCGGCTGGTGAGAAGCACGATCGAGCCTGCGCCAGGGCGCCACCCAGGCGATGCGGTTTCACGCCACCAGCTCGCCGGCCTCGGTCCTCCGTTACCGCAGGTCAGGCTATTTCGTTGGAAACTTCTTCATTGCTACCGGGACCCCGTTCCTGCTGGCCGACGCGCTGGTCGCCAAGGGTGCCGCGCACGAGCCCGCGCCCGACTGGCAGGCGCAGGTCGTGGTCGACGGCCGCCTGGCGACGGGGCAGAACCCGGCCAGCGCCGCCCCGCTGGCGGAGCGCGTCGTCGAGCTTCTCAAGTAACCAAGCGTGCGCTAGGTTGGGTGAGTGGATCTCGACTTCACCCCCGCAGAGGAGGCCTTCCGCGCGGAGGTACAGGACTGGCTCGCAGGTCACGTGCCCCCGCGCCTGCCCTCCATGGACACCCGCGAGGGCTTCGAGGCGCACCGCGCGTGGGAGGCCACCCTGGTGGGCGCGCGCCTGTCGGTGGTCTCCTGGCCCGAGCAGTACGGCGGGCGGGACGCCTCCCTCATCGAGTGGCTGATCTTCGAGGAGGAGTACTGGGCGTCCGGCGCTCCCGGCCGGGTCAGCCAGAACGGCATCTTCCTGCTCGCGCCCACCCTCTTCGCCTTCGGCACGACTGAGCAGCAGGCCAGGCTGCTGCCGAGGATGGCGCGGGCGCAGGACGTCTGGGCGCAGGCGTGGTCGGAGCCCGAGGCGGGCAGCGACCTGGCGGCGCTCAGCTCGCGAGCGGTCAGGGTGGACGGCGGGTGGCTCCTCCACGGGCAGAAGACGTGGAGCTCCCGCGCCGCCTTCGCCTCCCACGGCTTCGGCCTGTTCAGGACCTCAGGCTCCCGCCACCACGGGCTGACGTACTTCCTCTTCCCGCTCGACGACGTGCACGTCAGGCCGATCGCCCAGATCGACGGCACCCACGGCTTCGCCGAACTCTTCTTCGACGGCGTCTTCGTGCCCGACGACATGGTCCTGGGCGAGGTCGGGCAGGGCTGGCGGATCGCGATGGCGACCACGTCGTCCGAGCGTGGCCTCACGCTGCGCAGCCCCGGCCGCTTCCTGGCCACCGCCGACCGGCTGGTGTCCCTGGCCCGCGACGCCGACCCCGTGCTGAAGGACAGGACGGCTCGGTGCGTGATCGACGCCGAGGCGTACCGGCTGCACACGTTCGGGGCCGTCAGGGGCGACCTCGGCGCGTCCACGAGCCTCGGCAAGGTCTTCTGGTCCGAACTCGACGTGCGGATGCACACCCTCGCCATGGAACTGCTCGGGCCGCGCGCGGCCGCGACGCCGTGGTTCGACGCGTACGTGTTCTCCCTCGCCGGGCCCATCTACGCGGGGACGAACGAGATCCAGCGCAACATCATCGCCGAACGGGTTCTGGGGCTGCCCCGATGAACTTCACCTTCACCGACGAGCAGCTCTCCTTCGGCGCGGCCGTACGGGAGGTGCTGCGTGACCACTGCCACCCTTCGGAGCGCGGGTCGGGCTGGAAACAACTGGCCGAGCTCGGGTTCTTCGCCGCGCTGGTGGATGAGGAGGCGGGTGGGCTCGGGCTTTCGCTGATCGACGTGATCCCGGCACTGGAGGAGACGGGCAGGGCGGCCGTGCCGGGGCCCATCGTGGAGACCCTGTCCGCCGCGCCCCACGTGGCCCTGGCCGGGCGGGCCGGGGCTCTGCCGCTTGCTGGGCGGATCGGCGTGGTCGTCGACGGGGTGGCGCTGGACGCCGACCTGGCCGAGGTGCTGGTGGACGCCGCCGGGGTCGCGCTGGTGGACCCGGTCCTGGAGCCGCTGGCCGGAATGGACCCGGGGCGGGTGCCGTTCGCCGTGCGCGCCTCGGGGGGCGTGCCGTTCGCTCTGAGCGCCGCAGGTCCCGAGGAGACGGGTGTGGTGCTGCGGCGGGTGACGGTCGGAGTGTCGGCGCAGCTCGTCGGGGTGGCCAGGGAGCTGCTCGCGCGGTCGGTCGACTACGCGAAGGCGCGGACGCAGTTCGGGCGGCCCATCGGGGCGTTCCAGGCGGTCAAGCACCAGCTGGCGGACGTGGCGATCGCAGTGGAGTTCGCCGCGCCGCTCGTCTATCGAGCAGCCCTCTCGGTAGATCACGCGGTGTCGCGCGTTGGGTCCGACCGTGCGGTGTCGCGCGCTGAGCGGGACCGCGCGGTATCGAGTCTTGGGCGCGCGGTCTCGGGTGTCGAGCGGCACCGCGCGGTCTCGAGGGTCGAGCGCGCGGACTTGGGTGTCGAGCGGGACCGTGCGGTCTCTAGTGGTGAGCGCGCCGTCTCGGGCGTCGAGCGGGACGTCAGCGCGGCGAAGGTCGCTGCGGGGGAGGCCGCCGCGCTCGCCGCCCGCGTCGCGCTCCAGGTGCACGGCGCCATCGGCTACACCGACGAGCTCGACCTGCGCTTCTGGCTGGCCAGGACGTGGTCGCTCACCGCCGCCTACGGCACCACCGCCGCCCACAGGGCACGCGTCACCGAGGCGGTGTTCGGCAGGTGAAGTTCGGCGTCCCCCTCGGGCTCATCCACCCGGCCGCGTGGAAGGACGTCGCCGTCGCCGCCGACGAACTCGGCTTCGAGTCGCTGTGGATCCCGGAACATCTCGTCTTCGCCACCGACCTGTCCCTCGCCGCCTACCCCGGCACGTCCGCGCCCGGCATCACCCCGCACACCCCGCTGTTCGACGCCCCCGCCTACCTGTGCTGGCTCGCCGGGCTCACCTCGAGGATCAGGCTCGGTACGGCGGTGCACCTGTTCGCCCTGCGCCACCCCTTCGTCTCCGCCCGCGCCTTCGCCACCCTCGACATCGTCTCCGGCGGGCGCGCCATCTGCGGCGTCGGGGCGGGCTGGTACCCGGGCGAGTGGATCGCCGCCGGAATCGACTTCGCCACCCGTGGACCCCGCCTCGACGAGGCCATCACGGTGGCCCGCCGCCTGTGGTCGGAGGAGTCGGTGGCCCACACGGGCAGGTTCTTCAGCTTTCCCGAGGTCGCCTTCGAGCCGAAACCGATCCAGCACCCGCTTCCCGTCCTGGCGGGCGGCGAGTCGGCGGCGGCGCTGCGCAGGGTCGCCACCCTGTGCGACGGCTGGATCAGCATGCCGCACACGCTGGAGTCGGCCGCGCCGCAACTGGCGCGGCTGGCTGAGCTGCGCGACGGGCGGCGCTTCTCGGTGACGGTCCACGTTCGCTCGCCGCCGTCGCCGTCGCCCTCGCCGTCGCCGGACGAGGTGGCGGCGTGGGCGGGGCTGGGCGTCGACCGGCTGATCGTACGCCCGTGGAGCCGCACCCGCGACGCCGTCGACCGTCTGATCGCCTTCGCCGCCGAGCATGGGATCTGAACCGTCGCGGCACCTGGTCAGGCGCGGTGGCGGCCCCTCCGGCCCTTGGTCGTACGGCCCGCCGCGTCCGGCTCAGGAGAGGCGGACACGCCGACCAGAGCGGGTTCCCGCTCGACGGCCTCCCACAGGGCTTCCCACGGCTCGGGAACGGGAACGGACTGCAGGCTCACCGGGGTCTGACCCGCCTGAACGTTCGCCCGGGCCTGGCCTCCTTGGACGGTCCCGTGGCCCGGAGTCGGCTGGAAGCCCGCCAGGGGCTGGCTCGCCTGGACGACGGTCCGGTTGCTCGGAGTCTGCTGGATGGTCGGCTGGGCCTGGCGCGGCTGGATGGTCTGGTGGCTCCGAGTCGGCTGGACGCTCGTCGGAACCTGACCTGGCTGGACCATCGCCTGGACCTGGCGCGACTGGATGGTCGCGTGGGCCTGGTTCGGCTGGATGGTCCGGTGGCCCGTCGGCTGGGCGGCTCGGTGGTCAGGGGCCGGTTGGGTGGTCGGGCGGTGGCGGCGACCTCGCAGCGGGGCATGGGAGGTGAACGTGGTGACGGGAGCGCCCGTGGACGTGGCCCGGTGGGTCCTGACCGGTTCCGTGGCGCGGTGGCGGCGGCCGCGGGCCGGGGCGTCGGGCCTGAACGTGGTGCTCTCCTCCACCGGGTGCTCCCTGCGGCGGCGTCTGCCCCGGTAGCCGTCGAGCGATCGCGCCTCGTGGGCGGCGGCGAACGAGGAACCCTCCCAGGAGCCCGGCACCTCACCCCCACGAGTGGTGCCGAAGCCGGTGCTCAGGGAGTGGTCGCTCCTGAAGGGGTTGGGCGCTCCGCCGAACAGGTCGAGGTCTGTGCTCAGGACGTCGTCGTTCCTGAACGGGTTGCCGCCGGTGCCGAAGAGGTTGAGGTCGGTGCTCAGGATGTCGTCCTGGCGAGCAGCGCCGAAGGCGTCGAACGGCGCGGTGGTCGAGGCCTCCAGTTCGGCCAGGACCGCGTTCGAGGCCTCCAGACCGGCGGCGAGCGCGGCGGCCGCGTCGAGGTCCGACCGCCCGGCACCGGGGAGGGCTGCGCCGGGGAGGGCTGCGCCGGGGTAGGCGGCGAAGCCGGTGGTCGCCACGCTGGACGAGGCCGCCAGGGCGGGAGCGGCGAAGGGCGCCGTCGCCTCAGCCACGGGAGACAGCTCCGGCGTCGTGGCCGACGGGGTGAACAGCGGCTCGACAGGGCGCACGGATCCGGCCCTGCGGCGACGCGTCCCCGCGGAGCGGCGGCGCCGACGGTCGGGCTGGAGTTCCGGCCGAGAGGCGGGCTGGAGTTCCGGTCGAGAGTCGAGTCGGCGGTCGGGCGCGGGACGGGTGTCGAGTCGGCGGTCGGCCGCGGGACGAGTGGGGCGGGAAGCGGCCACTGCTGCCGGCCGTACCCTCAGCTGGCGGGTGCGGGCCACGGCCAGCAGGCCGAGCGCGGCCAGCAGCACCGGCCCGATGATCGCGGGCGAACCGAGGCCGGGCACCGGGGACGTCGACGACGCGTCCTTGAACGCGGTGACGGGTTCGCGGGTGGTCGCCTCGGTGTCGGCGGTGGCGGGCTTGGCGTGCTTGCCCTTCTTGGCGCCCTGCGTCTTCTCCGTGGTCGTCGCGGGCGTTTCGGTCGATGGGGAAGGGGAGGGAGTCGCGGGGGAGGGGGAGGAGGTGGTGGTGGGAGAGGGGGTGGCGCCGCGCTCGCCTGCCACGGACACCGAGGGTGCGGACGCGGAGCTCTCTCGCCTGGGGATGAGCGCGGTGACGTCCGTCGGTTCGGGGGCGGGCAGCTGGAGCCTGTCGACCTGACTGGGCTCGGTGTCGGGCGGGAGAGACCCGTCGACCTCGGCCTCCTTCAGCTTGGCCGCGTCGAGCCTCTTCTTGATCTTCTCGGGGTAGCCGTAGCCGGCGACCTTGCTCTGGTCGCGTTCCTTGCGCTTGGCGACGCCGCCGTCGATGTTGCCCTCGATCGTGTAGATCGTGTCACCCTCGACCTTCGTGACGATGCCCACGTGGTCGATGTTGTCGATCTTGTTGGAGCCGCTCCAGTCATAGAAGACGAGCGCGCCCGGCTTCGGTTTGTGCCCCCACGCGTCGTTCTCCTTGAACCACTTCGCGTGCGCGACCGTGTAGGCGAACTGCCCGACCCACTCCTCGTAGCCCAGCTTGTGCGCGGCCCAGGACAGGAACATGTCGCACCATGGGGCGCCGCTGTAGTCGGCGTCGAACTCGACCGTTCTGCCGTACCAGTCGCCGAACTTGGTGTATGCGCCCTTGCCCTCCGCGTAGCCGAGTTCGCTTTCGAGGAGCTTGATGAGCTTGTTGGTCTCTGGGGTCATGGAAGTATGGAGGGACCTTCCGTGCACGATGGGGCTCGTGAGGTTGGAGGCTACCTTGGATACGGGCAGGTCAAGCACTCCCCAAGCACCCGTAAAGCCGCCGAGCGCAACAAAAGCGCAGGTCAAGAGCGTTCCAGGAAAGTCTCCCAAAAACCGACATATCCGGAAAAGATCTACCGAATGGGGTTCGGTAGGGTGTGCCGCATGTCGGTCGAACTAGGAACCGAGGAAACACGCCTCGCCGCCCTCTGCGCGCTTGCCCAGCAGACCCGTGATCTGATGGACGCGGTCGCGCTGACCGACGTCGCCGAGGTGGATCTCGCCGCCGCCACGGCGACCCTCGCCGCGGTCACCGAACGTCTTCGCGCCACGACCCGCCATACCCCCCAACCGTTCGAGATCGCCCCCGACGGCACGCTGAGGCACCTCGGCAACGCCGTCACCGGGGGCGCCAACCCGCACGCCCTGCCCCTGGTCATCGAGGTCCTCGGTGAAGGGGTACGCGCCGACGTGGTGTTCAGGCCGCTGCACGAGGGCCCGCCGAACGGTGTCCACGGCGGCATCTCCGCCATGATCCTCGACCACATGCTCGGCCAGGCGGTCGCCACCGCGGGCTCGCCGGGGATGACAGGCACGCTGACCGTCCGCTACCGCAGGCCGGTGCCGTACGGGACGGCTCTGGTCGCGACCGCCGAGTACACCCGCACCGAGGGCCGCAAGACGTGGGCCGAGGGCCGCATCGCGCTGCCCGGTGGCGAGGTGCTGGTGGAGGCCACGGGCCTGTTCATCACCCCCTCCGCGTGGATCGGCATCTGACCCCTTTTCATCCCGTACGGCAGGCACGGGAGGGCGCCGCCGCCGTCACCGGCAGGCGCCCGTCTCCGGCGCTCCTCCAGCAGGACTTCGCTCCCCACCGCCACGGACGGCCCCCCGGAAGATCGTCACTCACGGTGACCGTTATGGATTCGTTGTCAACCGAGGGTGAGTCTTCCGGGTCCAACCCAAAGTGAAGATCTTGTACGGCACGTTCGCGTTCGTCCTGCTGGCGCAGCTGCTCAGCGGTGGCTTCACGTCGGGCCCGGCACCTCTTCGAGCGGCATGGCCGACCGCGGAGCCGACCGGCGACGGCGGGGCCCCGACCGGCACGTGGCAGCTGGAGTTCGCCGACGGCAGGCGGAAGAGCCTGTCGGTCGCCCGGGCCACGTCCTCCCCCTGGGCCGCCGCCCCGGTCGCGATCAGCGGTGACGGCCTGCACCTCGCCTATGTCCGCGCCGGCGACCGGCGCGTCGTCGTCGCCTCGCTGGTGGGCGGCGCGGACTTCGTCGGCCCTTCGGGCGAGCACGTCAGGGCGATGTGGCTGTCCGAGGACGGTGGTCGGCTGCTCGTCGACCACCACGACGAGCGGCTCGGCGACGGGAGGCGCGCGCAGGACCTCCCCGACCTGCTCGTCGAGGTCGGCTCCGGCCGTACCGTGTCGATGCCCGCGGGCGGCGAACCGGCCGGGTTCAGCGCCGACGGCGACGAGGTGCTGTCGCGGCGGGTGCTGACCGGCGGCGCCATCCAGCTGACGGCGCACCGGACGGACGGCACGGCCGCCTCATGGATCCCGCCGCAGGACGTGGCGCTCACCGACCTGGCGCTGTCGGCGGACGGGACCACGCTGGTGACGTTGGACGAGGGCAGGCTGCGCCGCTACGACCTGGCGTCGGGGCGGTGGCTCGGGGGAGGGGCGTCGCTCGACCCCTCGGCGTACGGCATGGCGTGGCGGGCGGGCGTGCTGACGGCGAAGACCGGCGCGCGTGACGCGTCGAACGGGTGGAACGCGAAGGTCCTGGCCGTCGACCCCGCGGCGGGGGCGACGCGCGAGCTGGACGGGTACCGGCTCCCCGAAGGGGCAACGGCGGTGCAGCGCTGATCTTCACCGGGGCGGTCAGTAGCCCGCCCCCGTCAGCAGGCCGCCGTCCACGGTGAACTCGCTGCCCGTGCAGTAGCTGGACCGGTCTGAGGCGAGGAAGGCCACCACGTGCGAGACCTCGACCGGCCTGGCGAAGCGCTTGATCACCATCGACTTCATGAACGCCTCAGCGTCGACCTCGGTCATCAGATCGGGGTTGGCGACCATCGGCGTGTTGATCGCGCCGGGGTGCACGGAGTTGACGCGGATCTTGAAGGGCGCCAGCTCGCGCGCCGCCGCCTTGGTCACGCCGCGCACCCCGAACTTCGAGGCGGCATAGGCGGACAGACCTGACGCACCGATGAACCCCTCGATGGAGGAGATGTTGACGATCGAGCCGCGTCCGGCCGCCTTCATGGGCTCGATGACGGACTTGACGCCGAGCCAGGTGCCCTTGAGGTTGACGTCGACGACCTGCTCGAAGTCCGCCAGTGACATGTCGCTGATGCGGCCGTATTTCAGGATCCCGGCGTTGTTGACGAGCACGTCGAGCCGACCGTGGGTGTCGACCGCGGTGGCGACGGCGCGCTCCCACTCGGCGGGGCTCGTCACGTCGTGATGGACGAAGGTCGCGCCGGTCGCCTCGGCCAGCGCCTTGCCCTCGTCGTCGAGCACGTCGCCGAAGACGACCCGCGCGCCCTCCTCGGCGAACAGCCGCACGTGCGCCGCACCCATGCCGCGCGCACCTCCGGTGATCAGCGCGACCTTGCCGTCAAGCAGTCCCATCGGTGCCTCCGCGAAAACGTTGACCGGCGGCGACGGCGATCGCGGCCGCCTCCATGGATCGGTAGACGGGTATGCCCGCCTCGGCGGCGATCGCCCTGATCCGGTCCTCGACGCCGGGCGGGGCGAACTCGCCGTTCCTGGTGACGAGGGTGACCCTGACGCCGTCGACCTGGGCGAGGTGGCGGGCGTAGTCGAGCAGCGGGTCGGCGGTGGTGCCGTAGGTGAAGAAGCTCTGCACGTTCACGTGCGCGACGACGTCCTGGTACGGCAGGCGGCCGACGACCGTGGCGATCACCTGTTTGACGAGGTCGGGCCTGCCCCGGGGGCCGACGGGGACTTCGAGGGGGTTGGTCAGCGAGCTTCCCACGCCGAGGCCGAGCGCCCTGAGGTCGTCGAGCACGTCGTCGGGCAGGGGGTCGAGGGTGAGGCCCGCGTCGTCGAACGCGTCTGCGGCCAGGACGCCGGCGCCTCCGCTGGGACCGACCACCAGCACCCCAGCGGGGCCGAGGTCTTCTTGGTGAGAGCCGTTTTCGAGGGTGTGGCGGGCGGTCGTGGGGCTGGGGTTTTTCGTGGGGCGACGGGGGCCGGGGTCTTTCGCAGGGCGGGGGCCGGGGCCTTCGGAGGGGCGGCGGGCGGTTGCGGGGCTGGGGTTTTTCCGGGGGCGGGGGCTGGGGTCTTCCGGGGGGCGGAGGGCGCGGGGGCCGGGGTCTTCGGAGGGGCGGCGGGTGGGGAGTCGGTGGGCGTGGGCCTGGAAGTAGGCGAGGGTGCCGATCAGGGCGTCCTGGGTGGTGACGAGGGTGGCGCCGGTCTGGTCGGCGAGGGCCTGCCAGATCCGGGAGTCGCTCACCATCCCCCCGGTGTGTGACGCCGCAGCCCGGCGACCCTGCCCGCTACGCCCGCCGACCAGCAGCACGACCGGCAACGGGCACCCGGCCAACGCCGAGAACAGCGCGGGCCCGTCGCGCGGGTCCTCGACGTACAGCCCGACGACCGACGTCGACGGGTCGGCCGACAGCCAGCGCAGCAGCTCGGCGGGCGTCACGTCGGCCGCGTTCCCCACGGTGGCGACCCGGCTGAACGCCAGACCGCGCCGCTCGCCCACCTTGATCACCTCCCCGGCCAGCCCACCGCTCTGCGAGATCAGCGCGACCGTGCCCGGCGGCCCCAGCCCGCCCCCGACGAACGTCTGCCTCCCCGCCGGGCAGTAGACGCCCATGCAGTTCGGCCCGAGCAGCCGCGTTCCGGCCTCGCGGGCCGCCGCGACCAGCGCGGCCTCCAGTTCCGGGTGCCCTGCCTCGCCGAAGCCGCCGCTCATGACCTGCGTGTACGGCACGCCGCGCGCCTGCCGTACCACGTCGGCGCATCGGGTTGCGGGAACGGCCACCAGCGCGTAGTCCGCGTCGGCGGCCGACAGCGAGGGCACCGCGGGCACCCCGCCGACCGAGGCGGCCGAGGGGTGGACGGCCACCACGTCCGCGCCCGCCGCCAGGTAGAAGTCCAGGAACATGTTCCCGAAGTTCGGTCTGCTCGTGGACGCGCCCACCACGGCCACCCTGCGCGGCTCGAACAGCGCGGTGAAGTCCTGCTCGGTGATGTCCTGCGGGGTGATGTCCTGCGGGGTGATGTCCTGCGGGGTGATGTCCTGCGGGGTGAAGTTCTGTGCGGTGATGTCCTGCGCGGTGGGCGGGACGGGGGTCGGGGAGGCCGAGGGGAGGTAGCGGGCGTCGACCGCCACCACGCCCGACGGGCTCGCGATCACCGGGTTGAGCTCGAACTCGCCCAGCTCCAGCCGTTCCCACAGCCCGCCGCGCCCGCCGATCGTCAGCAGGAGCTTCACCACCGCGTCCACGTCGACGGGCGGCGAGCCGCGGTAGCCGTACAGGAGGGGGGAGCCGCGCAGCGACGCCAGCATGCGCCGCGCGTCGGTCTCGGTGATCGGGCACAGGCGCAGCGCGGTGTCGCGCAGCGCCTCGGTCCACACCCCGCCGAGCCCCGCCAGCAGGACGGGGCCGAACGCCGGGTCGCGGACCAGCCCGACGATCAGCTCGACCCCGGCGGGGGCCTGCTCCTCGACCAGGAAGCCGTCGCCGAGCCGCGCGCGCATCTCGGCGACGGCCGGGCCGAGCGTGTCGTGGGTCAGGCCGAGCCGTACCCCTCCCGCGTCGGACTTGTGCAGCAGGCCCGCGGACTTGAGCACCAGCGGAGGGGTCAGCGTCCCGGCGAGCGCGGGGTCGGCGACGCCGCGCGGCACCGGGACGCCCGCCTGCCTGAGCAGCTCCTTGACCCGGTGTTCAGTCCACAAGGTGCTGGTACGTCTCTCGGATCTCGCGCCGCAGCAGCTTGCCGGGGCCGCCGGAGGCGTCCGCGGAGTGCGGGAGCGACTCGGCGACCACGATCACGTCGGGCTGCTGGTGCGGTGGCAGGACGTCGGCCAGCGCCAGCGCGATCTTGGAGGAGTCGATCGCCTGCCCGGCCCTGGGCACCACGGCGAGCAGGATCCGGCCGTCGCCCACCCCCACCGCCCCGGCCTCGGCCACGGCGTCGAGCGCGGTGGCCGCCTCCTCGACCTCGGCGGGCTGGGTCCAGACACCGCCCTTGAGTATCGCGTCCTCGCGCCGCCCGAGCACCCGTAGCACGCCGTCGGCCGACAGCGCGCCGAGGTCGCCGCCGACGTACCACTCACCGCGCAGCACCTCGGCCGTCCTGTCGGGCAGCAGGTCGTAGCCCGCCATCCGGTGCGGGCCCGCCAGGTTGATCTCGCCGACGGTGTCGACGACGCGGGCGCCCGACGGGTCGATGATCGCGACGGCGCAGCCCGTACGGGCCCTGCCCGAGGCGCCGAGCGGTGTCGAGCCGTCGTCGACCCGGCCCATACAGGTGTAGGGGGCCTCGGTCTGGCCGTAGTAGGAGTAGACGCCCGCCCCGGGTAACCGCTGCTTGATCCGCGACAGCAGCGACGCGGTCAGCGGCTCCCCGCCGAGCATGATGACGCTGATCGAGGACAGGTCCACCTGCTCGTGTTCGGCCGAGCCCAGCAGCGCCGTGTAGAAGGAGGGGATCTGCGAGACGTGGGTGACCCTCTCGCGCGGGACGACCTTCAGGAAGTTCGCGGGACCCCAGTCCTGCTCCAGCACCAGCCGCATCCCGGCGTAGAGCGCGGGTCCGACGATCGCGGGGAAGCCGATGCCCCAGATGATCGCGCCGGTGCCGAACACCGAGTCGGGCGTGCGCGGCACGTCGAGCCAGAGCTGCGCCGTCGCCAGGGACGAGGCGTGCGTGTGGACGACGGGCTTGGGCAGCCCGGTCGTGCCCGAGGTGTAGTAGAGCGCCAGCGGGTCGTCGAACGCGCCGCCGAGCGGCGGCTCGCCCTCCTCCTGCGAGGTCAGCTCCTCCGCGTCGATCCAGGTGGTGATCTCGGGCAGCGAGGGCCTGATCTCCTCGACGATCCCCGCCACGGTGGCGTCGTGGACGAACGCCGTGCAGCCCGAGGCGGCGACGACCGCCCGCATCGTATCGACCGGCCAGTAGGGGTTCAGCGCCGCCGTGATGGCGCCCACCTTGGCCTGCGCGAGATAGACCTCGGCCACCGTCAGGGTCTCGTTCAGCAGCGCGGCGACCCGCTGTCCTGGTCGTACGCCCGCCGCGAGCAGCGCGTGCGCGCGCCGGTTGACCGCCCTGTTCAGCTCGTCGTAGGTCAGGCTCCGCTCGCCGCAGTAGGTCAGCGCGACCTTGCCGGGCGTGCGCAGCGCTCCCGCCGTCAGGATCGCGTAGGCGTAGTTGCCGTAGGGCGTCATCGAGAACCTCCCGGTGCGTAGAGAACGAAGAGGTTTCCTGAGGGGTCGCGCAGGACCGCGCGCGTCTCGTGCGGGCCCGCCTCCGGCTCCCTCGCCACCGCGCCGCCCCTTTCCAGGAAGTCCTGTACGGCCTGCGGCACGTCGTCCACCCTGAGGCAGAACGCCGTCGCGCCGGTCAGGTGCTCGGCCGGACCCGCCAGGCCGATCCCGCCCTCCAGCAGCGCGAACCTGTCGCCGTCCCGGAACTTCACCGGCAGCCCGTAGAACGCGACCGCCTTGCCGACGTCCTCCACGGGGATGAAAACGTTCACCTGGGCCTCCATTGCGGCAGTTCGTCGCGGAACGTCACCCGCACCGGCATCCCGATGCGCACCCGCTCAGGCGGGCACTCCACCACCTGACCGAATGCGCGCGCCCCCTCCGGCAGATCAACCCAGGCCAGCACGTACGGCTCCCGCCCCCGGAACTCGGGCACGAACGAGCGGTGCACCACCGTGAAGGTGTGCACGACCCCGTCGCCCGAGACCGGCTCGAAGACGAGGTCCGCTCCGCCGCACCACGGGCACGCGGGGGCGGGCAGGTGGACCCGCCGCTCGCAGTCCGTGCATCGCTGAATGACCAACTCGCCGCGCGCGCAGGCGGCCCAGTAGTCGTCCATCGCCTGCCAAGCTAGCGCACGCTTGGTTGGCCCACAAGACCTCCTTCGTAGGGGCGCAGGGGCGTCGTCTGAGTGGCCTCCTGCGACCGCGTGGTGGGTGCGGCTGTGGGCGGGGCGTTGTGGCCGTCCCGGGTCAGGAGTCGTCGGCGGGGGCGGCCTCCAGCGGCGGGGGCTCGGGGGTGACCTGCGGGGTGTGCGGGGTGGAGGCCGGGTCGGGGATCGCCTCGGGCGGGGTGATCCCGGCCGTCGTGGAGGAGGCGCTGGGAGCCACGCCCGTGGGAGCCATGCCAGTGGGAGCGAGGCCGGTCGGGGACGCGGCGGTGGCGGGCGCGGTGGTGGGGGCTGGGCCGGTAGAAGCGAAGCCGGTGGGAGCGAGGCCCGTGGGAGCCGTGCTGGGGGAGGACGTCCTGGTAGGGGACGTGGCGGTGGGGGAGGACCTCGTGGGGGAGGGCTCGCACGGCGGCCCGTCCACGGGGGCCTCGCTGATCTGCGGGCCGTTCGCCGCCGCCCGCTCGGTCTGCACGATCAACCCGAGGTAGACCCGCTTTCCGCACGCCACCTGTCCGGGAGCGCGCGACAGCGGCACCGTGTAGGCGGTCCTGCCCGTCAGCTCCTGGACGGCCTCGTGGACTGTACGGGCAGGCCCGTCGCCTTCCCTGCGGGTGTAGCTGACGCGCAGCCGTACGGGACCTGTCCCTTCGGCCGCGACCTTCACCGTCCCCGCGGACCCGCTCCACGCGACGATGTCGGCGGACTTGACGGCGGGCGACAGCGCGCCCGCCCTCGGCGGCGCGCTGGTGGGCGGCGCGGGCGGCGACGCGGAAGCCGAGCGAGACGGCTGGGAAGGCGGGGGAGTGGGCGGCGGGGGCGTCGCAGAAGAGCGAGACGGCCTGCTCGACACCGCCCCGGTCCGCGACACCGCGGGTTTCGGCGCGGCCTTCCTGGTCGTCGGCTTCGAGTCGACCGGGGTCGCGCCCAGCTCGAACGGCGACTTGGGGGGAGGCGCGAGGAAGGCGCCAGGACCCGGTGGCAGCCGTCCCCCGCTGATCAGCAGCGCGATCAGCGTCGCGGCCAGCGCCCCTCCCGCGATCCACAGGTGCGGCGGCAGGCGCGGCACCCGCCACTCCCGCACCAGCGACCCCCTGGCGGGCGTCTCCTGCGGCGAGCCGGGATCAGCCAGCGGGTAGCGCAGCGCGAGCAGCGTCGCCAGCTCGCCCAGATGCCGACGCCCCCGCTGCTCCCACTCGGCGCCGAACCCGGCGACGGCCGCCTGCTCCAGTTCGGCCGCGAACTCCCTGGCCGAGCGCGGCCTGCTCGCGGGCTCCTTGGCCAGGCCGCGCCGTAACAGGTCGCGGACGGCCTCGGGCACCACCTCGACGGGCACCTGCTCCGCCAGGTGCTTGTCGCGCAGCGCCGCCACGTCGGGCGCCCGGTAGGGCTGCCGTCCCGTGATGGACTCGAACAGCACGCACGCCGCCGCGTACAGGTCGGCGAGCACGCCGGCCGTCCCCTTCGTCCACAGCTCGGGCGCCATGTACGGCGGGCTGCCCGCGGGCACCCCCGGCTCCTCCACGTGGACGGCCAGCCCGAAATCGGCGAGCTTGCTCGCCCCGTCCGCCTGGACCAGCACGTTCTCCGGCTTCACGTCCCGATGCGCGATGCCCCGCTCGTGCGCCGCGGCCAGCCCCAGCAGGGTCCCCTTCAGTACGGCCAGCGCCGCCTCGGGGCTGGTCCTGCGGTGCTCGGCCAGGATGGCCCGCATCGAAACGCCGTCGACCAGCTCCATCACGGCGGCGGTCCTGGTGGGCGTCTCGACGTACTCGTAGAAGCGCACGACGTTCGGGTCGTCGATCTCCACCAGGCCGGGCGTCTCCGCCCTGAACCGCTCCATGAACTCGGCGTCCCTGCGCAGAGTGGCGTTCAGGTACTTGATGGCCACGTAGGCGCCGGTCGACTCGTAGGTGGCGAGGAACACCCGGCCGGTACGGCCTGCCCCCAGCTGACGTACTTCGCGGTAACCCGGAACCAAACCAGCCCCCATGCGCAGCGCGTGTCACTGGTTCGACGGTCTCACCCGGGGTGCCGGTTGTCACGAGTCACACAATTTCGCCCACTGTAACCATTCGGCAGCCGTCAGTGCCGGGTCGTCACGCGGCTCTTGGAGAGCAGGTAACCCATGGCGACCATGCCGATGCCAAGGACGAGGTGCAGCCAGTTGTCCGCCATGTTGACGGGCACGAAGTTGGCGGCGCTCTCCTGGTCGACGAGCAGCCCGTACAGCCACAGCAGCAGGTAGATGATCCCGCCGCCGATGAGGTAGCCGCGCGCCCCTGCCCAGCTACGGGACAACACCAGGCCCGCGACGCCGAACAGCAGGTGGACGACGTTGTGCAGCACCGACACCTGGAACACCCCGAGCAGCATCGCGCCCGACTGGTGTCCGGCGAAGCCCAGGTCACCGTAGTGCGTGGTGATCCCGGGAACGAAGCCGAGGATGCCGACGAGGACGAACACCGCGCCGACGACGAGCGCGGCGAGCTGGACGGGTGATCCGGCGGTGGGTTTGCGTCGGGTGTCCATGAGACCCTCCTCAGGACTGAGGCTCACCGATCGCCTACCCCGATGTGGCCGTTTCACGCGAATTCGTCCAGGTCGGAACGTCATGACGGTTTATCCGAGGTGCGAAGGCGGGATTCCTGGGGATATGACGGTCGGCGCGTGAGAGGGGGCGTGGTGACGGCTCCAGCGATCGGGGTCGAGGAGGAGTTCCACATCGTCGACACCGGCACCCGGCATCTGGTCCCACGGTCGGCTCTCCTGCTGGAGACGCTGCCGAAGGATCGCTTCACCGTGGAGATGCAACGCGCCGCCCTCGAATCGCACACGCTGCCCTCTCCCCACCTGCGGGAGGTCGCCCGCGATCTGACCGCGCTGCGGGCGGCGACGATCGCCGCGGCGCGCGACCTCGGCCTCGGCGTCGTGGCGGCGGGCAGCGCGCCGCTGACCGACCTGAAGAAGATGCTGGTCACGCCCGACCCCCGCTACGAACGGATCGCGCGCGACTACCAGCTGCTGGCCCGTGAACAGCTGATCTGCGCCACCCAGGTGCACGTCGAGGTGGGCGACCCCGACCTGGCGATCGCGCTCTCGCACCGCCTCGCGCCGTGGCTGGCGCCGCTGCTGGCGCTCAGCTGCAGCTCGCCGTACTGGCTCGGGAACGACACCGGATACGCCAGCTACCGGACGCTGGTGTGGTGGCGCTGGCCCACCGCAGGGCCGATGGCCAAGTTCGAGTCGGCCGCGGAGTACGAGCAGATGATCGAGGAGCTCATCAGGTCGGGAGTGATCTGCGACGTGGGCATGGTCTACTTCGACATCAGGCCCTCGGCGCACGTGCCCACGGTCGAGCTGCGGATCTGCGACTCCTGCACCAGAGTGGACGACATCGTGCTGATCGCGGGGCTGTTCAGGGCGCTGGTCGTCAGGGAGCAGGCGGCGATCCGCCGCGACCCCCACGCCCGGGTGCACCTGGAGACGGTGCGCGCGGCGACGTGGCAGGCGGCGCGGTCGGGTATGGAGGGCGAGCTCATCGATCCCGCCGAGGGCGTGCGCGGCCCAGCCGCGTGGGTGGTCGAGCGGATGGTGGCAGGGCTGCGGCCGCAGCTGGAGGAGGCGGGCGACTGGGAGCTGGTCCCGGCGCTGGCGCGGGACGCGCTGGGCAGGGGCAGCTCGGCGGCGCGTCAGCGCAGGGCCTTCGCCCGCAGGGGCAGCCTGGCCGACGTGGTCGACCTGCTCATCGCCGAGACCGGTCAGGGCAGTGCGCTGTTGACGGCGGCCACGTAGCGGTAGAAGGCCCTGGTGCGGTGCGCCGGGTCCTCGACCCACGCGCGGCTCAGGTCGCCGTTGGCGAAGAACCGTTCCCGCTGCCCCCTGCTCACCTCCAGTTGCACGCCCATGCCCCTGCGGTTCCTGTTGGCGATGTTGGCGGGGCTGTCGCCGTCGAGCTCCTTCGGCGTGGAGGCGGCGACGGTGAACCCCGCGGCGCGCAACGCGGTCGCGACCTTCTTGGCCAGCTTCCTGTCACGACCGCCGACGTAGGTGGTCGCCTTGGTGTCCCCCGTCGCGTGCCAGGAGACGGTGTAGTCGACCGCCGCCGCCACCTTGCGCCCCCTCGGCTCGTCGAAGCGGGTGGAGGTGATGTGCAGGACCCTGTTGCCGGACGGCTTGAGGCCCTCGAAGGAGTAGAAGGCATGCCGGCTGCCCGCCGCGTGATCGGCCAGCTGCGACGTCGGCGCTTCGATCGCGCCGCCGTGGATGGCGATGTGCGCCACCTTGGCCTTCCTGGGCAGCCGTTGGACGCGCCGGTAGTCCTTGCCCTCGCTCTCGTGCGCGGCCAGGTCGGCATAGGTGGTGTAGGCGTCCGGCGCCTTCGCGGCCTGGGCCACCGGCGCGGCGCCGAGCGCGAGAAGGCCGGTGACGACGGCCGGGATGACTCTTCGCATACGCCACACTATTCCGCAGCTCTTTCACGGGGCTTACCGCCGGGTTTCTCCGGCGTCCCGGTCCTGATCCACCTGCGGCCTTACTCGACGAGTGCGGCGATGTCTTCCGCACTCAACCGCAGAGCGCCTGCGGCGATGTTCTCTTCCAGGTGGTCCAGTGCGCCGGTGCCGGGGATGAGCAGGATGTTCGGAGACCTGGCCAGCAACCAGGCCAGGGCCACCTGCGGCACGGTCGCGCGATGGCGGGCGGCGACCGCGTCCAGACGCTCGGCCGTGAGCGGCTGGAAACCGCCGACCGGGAAGAAGGGGACATAGGCGATGCCGGCCTCCGCGCAGGTGTCGACGAGCGCGTCGTCATCGCGCCTGGACAGGTTGTAGAGGTTCTGGACGCAGGCGATCGGCGCGATCTTGCGAGCTTCGGCGAACTCGACGGCAGTGACGTTGGAGATGCCCAGATGGCGGATCAGGCCCTCCTCGCGCAGCGCGAGCAGGGTCTCCAGGGGCGCGGCCAGCGGTGTCTCGTCACGGTCGAGGTCACCCATCCGCAGGTTCACCACGTCCAGGCGGTCCACGCCGAGCGAGCGCAGGTTCGCCTCGATGCCGCGGCGCAGGTTGTCGGGGGTGAGGCCGGTCTTCTGCGCCGCCGGCAGGGCGAGGTCGGAGCCCTCGACCAGCGCCCCCACCTTGGTCACGATCACCAGGTCGTCAGGGTAGGGATGCAGCGCCTCCCGGATCAGCTCGTTGGCCGCCACCCCGTCACGTGCGTAGTAGTGCGAGGTGTCGATGTGGTTCACCCCGAGTTCCACGGCCCGGCGCAGGATGGCCAGCGCCGTCTCCCTGCTGGGCCGCTCGCCCCTCGGCCAGCCGGTCAGCTTCATCGCGCCGTACCCGACCCTCGCGACGCTCAGGTCGCCGCCCAAAGCCCATCGTCGCGTCGTCACGATCGCCCACCCTGGGCCGGCCCACGCCCTTGGCCGCGATGTGTGGTGCCACAGAGGATCTGCTCGCGGAGGATGTCCGCATGGCCGCAGTGCTGGGCCAGTTCGCGCAGCAGGTGGAGGTAGACCCACCGCAGCGGCAGCGGGCCCCGGCGGTTGCCCCGCACGACGTCGTCCAGTGTCAGCTCCGCCGCGGCCTGACGGGACGCCGCGCAGGCCTCCTGGTAAGCCCGCTGGACGGAGGAGATCGTGTCGCCGTCATCGAGATCGAACGACTCGTCGGGCGAGCCGGGAATGCCGATCTCGGTGCGGGAGCGGCACGTGATCGCCTCGTCGAACCAGACCTTCTCGACGAACGTGGCGTGCTTGACCAGGCCGAGCAGCGTGGTCTTGGACGTGACCAGCGAACGGCGCGCCTGCTCCTCGCTCAGCCCGGTCAAGCTGTCGTTCAGCGCGGCTCGATGCTCGTCGAGGAACGCCTCGAACTGATCGCGGAGCGCTGCGTGGAAGACGGCGGGTTCCGCCGACGGCGAGATGACCATGACCGCAAACATAGACGCTCGCGGCGGGGCTCGGCGCAGTGCGTCACTCTGGCTCGGCTCGTACGGCCTGCCGTATCTTTACCGAACAAGAACCTCTTTGCGGGGGAGCGTTTATGGACAGTCCGGAAGGTCGGGTCGTTCTCATCATCGTGATCGCGATGGTGCTGTTCTTTGTCGGGAAGCGTTTCCAGCAGAGCTTGGACACCTGGCGAGGGTGGGGGAAAGCGGTGACGGAAGCCGCCAACGCGGCGAAGAACATCCCGGGCGCCCGCTCGAAGGCTTGGTCGGCGTTCTGGAGCATGGTTCTCATCGGCGGGGGGACGCTTGCCCTGCTCGCATTGATCGCGAACGCCATCCAGGCGGAGTAGGGCCTGCTCGGGCGGGTATCCGAGCAGGCATGCCGTACACACCCGACCCTGAGCACCGCCGTCCCGACGGGACGGGTGACGCGGTCGTCGAGGGTCTCGGTCGCCTGTCCGAGGCGCTGGAGACCACCGAGCGCGCCCGCGGCCACCTCTACTCCTTCCACCAGCTCACCGGGACCGCGGACCGGACCCTCGACGACGTGGTCGAGCTGCTGACATCGGCGGGCCATGAGGAGCTGGCGCGGCGGATCCGCACCGAACTGCTCGGGCGGGAGGTCCTGCCGGGGCGCTGGACCTTCGAGATCGTCGAGGAGTACGACGACGGCTACTACCGGACGTTCAGGGAGCTCGAACGGCAGGCCAGGGCCGAGCTGCTCGACGGCAGGCGGCACGTCCACGAGGCCGAGATGCGGCAACGCCGGCAGACCTGAACACGTCCCCGCGGCGGTGGAACCTGCCCCAGGGGGAGGTCCCACACTGGGACGCATGATGAACATCGGGGAGTTCGCCGAGCTGACCGGACTGAGCGTGAAGGCCCTGCGCCTCTACGACGAGCAGGGCCTGCTGCCGCCCGCCTCCGTCGACGAGTGGTCGCGGCACCGCCGCTACAGCGCCGCCCAGTTCGAGTCCGCGCTCAGGCTCAAGGCCGCCCGCTCGGCCGATCTCCCGCTGGCCGAGGCGCCCAAGCTGCTCCAGGACCCGGAGACCGCGGCCGCGACGCTGGCCGTACACCGCGCCAGGCTGACGGCCGAGCGTGAACGGCAGGACGCCGCGCTCGCAGCCCTCGACCAGCTGCTGGCGGGCGCCGTGGAGTGGCAGATCGAGGTACGGCAGGCGGACGAGCAGCACTGGGCGGGCGTGATCCTGCCACCGGAGGTGACCGACGACGAGCACGCCAACGAGCTGTTCGCCGGGCTGTGGCGGCGCCTGTCGGCGGCGGGCAACGCGCCGACCGGGGCGTACTGGACCACGATCAGGGCGACGGAGGGCAGCGAGACCGAGACCGAGGTGATGTGCTGCTGGCCGGTCGCGGAGCTGCCCCCTGCCGACTGGGACGACGTGCGGCGCGGCACGATCGAGCCAGGCAAGGAGATGGTGGTCCGCTGGCGGTTCGAGCGGGATGTCCCGGTCATCGACGGCGCGGTGCATCCGGCGGTACTCGCCCTGCTGGCGGCCGTCGAGAGCGGTGGGGTCAACGTGTCGCTCGCCGACGTGCGGCAGATCGGCCTGCTGGAGGACGGGGCTCCCGTCGGCGTGGAGGTGGCGGTCCGCCTGCAGCCGTAACCCGAAGTCAACCCGGATCTTGACCTGGAGGGAACGCTTCGATACCGTCCCGGTCGAGCCGATCAGGCGGTTAATGTCCGATCCGTATTACGCGGTTACGGGCTGTCCTGAGGCGATCGAGTTGGGAGTGCCGTGCGGGTTTTCGACCAGTTGGGCATGAAGGGCGAGTTGACCGGGGTGCCCACGCCGCTCACCGCCGTCTCGAGGGACGGCGGCCGCGATCGCGGCTGGTAGGAGCCTGTCGTACGGCAGGCGGGAAACGCCGCGATCATGACGTACGGCGACTGCCGAGACGCCATACTCGGGAGCGCGCATGACTGCCCGCGTCAGGACCCGTGCGAGGGGATGTCGGGTCACATCGGGCAGGCATCACGGTCGATCGTGTCGCACGGCAGGCGCCCGCTATGGGGGTTCACACGCGGGCCGGGCACTGAAACAGGGGGACACATGGTTATGCAGCTCTACGTCGCCGAGTCCGACGCGCTGGGATCGACGCTCGAATCGTTGGCGCGGGAGTGGTCGGCGCGGACCGGCGTGGTGGTCGAGATCTGGGCGCTGCCCCGGTCCCCGGTGCCGAGTGGGGTGGGCGAGGCCGTCCGCTACACCATCAAGACCGTGTTCGCCCAGATCGAGATGTACGGCGGGACGCGGAGGCTGTCCATCGCCGTCACGTCGAGGGGTGACGGGCTCCGGCTGACCATCAGCCATGACGGCGAGGGGTTCCCCGAGCCGGCCGGTGACCGCTTCGCCGTACCCATCGCACGGTTCGCGGCGCTGCGCGGCAAGTTGACCGTCAACGACGTTCATGGGGCGGGCACGACCATAACGGGAGCGATTCCGCTGTAGCGGGAGACGGGCGGCTCGGCCTCGGTGAACTGCGGAAATGCCGCTTAAGCTGAGAAAGGTGACACACAGGCGAAGGTGTGCGGGGTGGGCGGCCGTGAGTGCGGGGGCGCTGCTGATCACCGCCTGCGGCGCCGCCGACCTGCGAACGGGGCAACTCGCTGCCCCACCCTCCGGAGCGAACCCAGCGCCGCCCGCGTCGCCCGCCTTGCTCGCACCCCCCGCCCCGCTCGCGCCGCCGTCGGCCCGGCTCGCGCCGACCCCGTTCGGCGCGACTCCAACGCCACCGACGCCCGCACCCGGGGTGACGCCTCCGACCCCCGCTGTGACGATGTCGGCGGCCCCGCCCGTCCAGCCCGCGCCAACGCTCACCCAGGCGCAGATCGACAAGGCTGTCACCCGGCTCGACGGCGTCATCCGGGACGCCATGGCCAAGACCGGCGTGCCGGGCCTGTCGGTCGCGGTCGTCCACAAGAACCGAACGCTGTATCTGAAGGGATACGGCGTACGGCGAGCGGGTGACCCGCAGCCCGTCAGCCCCGACACGGTCTTCCAGCTCGCCTCGGTCTCCAAGCCGCTGGCCTCCACCGTCGTCGCCGGGGTCGTGGGCGCCAAGACGGTCGCCTGGGACGACCCGGTGATCAAGCATGACCCGGGGTTCGCGCTCAAGGACCCGTGGGTGACCAGGCACGTCACCCTGGCCGACCTGTTCGCCCACCGCAGCGGACTCCCCGACCACGCGGGCGACCTGCTCGAAGATCTCGGCTACGCCCGGCCGTACATCCTCGGACACCTGCGCTACGAGCCACTGGCGCCCTTCCGCGTGAGCTACGCCTACACCAACTTCGGCCTCACCGCGGCGGCGGACGCGGTGGCCAAGGCCCGCGGCGTCACATGGGAGGAACTGTCGGCCCAGGTCCTGTACCGGCCACTGGGCATGAGATCCACCAGCTCGCTCTTCTCCGCCTACGCCAACGCGCCCGACAGGGCCTTCCTCCACGTCAAAGTGGACGGCCGCTGGGAGGCCAGGTACACCCGCGACCCCCAGGCGCAGTCCCCGGCGGGCGGCGCGAGCTCCACCGCCCGCGACCTGATCTCGTGGATGCGGCTGCAACTGGGGAACGGGACGTTCGACGGCAGGCCGGTCATCGATCCGGCCGCCCTCGGCCAGACGCACCAACCGCAGATCGTCTCCATACTGCCCATGAGTCCGTCCGGCGCGGCGAAGTTCTACGGGCTCGGCTGGAACGTGAACTACGACCAACTGGGACGGCTCCGGCTCAACCACTCCGGCGGGTTCGATCTGGGCGCGGCCACCACGGTGACGCTGCTGCCCACGGAGGGGCTGGGCATCGTGGTCCTCACCAACGGCGAACCCGTCGGCCTGCCGGAAGTCGTGGCTGAGACCTTCTTCGACATCGCGCAGCACGGCAGGCAGACGGTCGACTGGCTCACGTTCGTCGGCGGCCTGTTCAAGAGCCTGGACCAGGCCGGGCGATCGACGATCGACTACGCCAGGCCGCCCGAGAACGGCAGGCCCGCGCGAGCCGACGACGTCTACACGGCGACCTACGACAATCCCTACTACGGGCCGACGCAGATCACCTCCTCCGGCCGGGGCGGGCTGGTGATGCGGCTCGGCCCCAAGGGGATGACGTTCCCGCTGCGGCACTACGACGGCGACACCTTCAGCTACGCCACCCAGGGGGAGAACGCGGTGGGACTGTCCGGCGTACGGTTCGTCGTGCGGGCGGGCCGGGCCACCGCGGTGACCGTCGAGCACCTCAACCAGAACGGCCTCGGCACCTTCACCCGCCACCCCTGAACCCGCCACTCCCAAGCCCGCGGCCCCAGTTGCGGGCGGCGGGGGTGGGTGGAAAGGCCGCCGGCTATGGGAGGCGGAGTTCGGCGAAGACGGCGCGGTGGTCGGTGCGGGGGACGTCGCGCACCTCCACCCTGGCCACCCCCACCCGCTGGTCGGCCAGCACGTGGTCGATGCTGATCAGCGCCGGAATCAGCCTGCCGTTCGGCCACGTCGGCGTCAGCCCCTTGCCCACCTTCTCGGCCGCGTCGATGTAGCCCTTGCCGAGCAGGTTCCGCAGCGCCCGGTGGTCGATGCTGGCGTTGAAGTCCCCGGCCAGCACGCGCACCACGTCAGGCGACGGTGGAGGCATCGCCGCCAGCGACGCGTTCCATTCGGCGGCCATCCGGCCCAGCGGCGGGTTCGGGTGGATCGCCACCACCTGTGCCTTGGCCCCCGAAGGCAGGCTCACCGTGGCTGCGGGCATGTTGTGCCCGATCGGCGTGAACAGCCCCTTCAGCTCGGTCAACGGGTGCTTGGCGAACAGGCCGCTGCCCGTCGCCCCCCACGCCGGCTGGAGCACCCGGTACGGCATGAGCGTGTCCAGCCCCGCCGCGTCGAGCCGCCTGACCGTCTCGGGCCCCAGTTCGAGCGCGCTGAACACGTCCGGGTCGAACTCCCGTACCAGAGAGACGACCGCCTCAGCGTCGGCCCTGGAGAACAGGTTGATCGACAGCACCTTGAGCGCGGGCCCCCGCGCGGTGAGCGGCTCCGCGACCACCCGTGGCACCAGCGCCGCGGTCAGGGCCACGCATGCGGCCAGCGCCAGCACGGCGGCCGGCCTCCTGCGGACGGCCAGGATCAGCGTCACGACCACCCCGACCGCCAGCGCGTACGGCGTGAGCGTCATCAGCTGGGTCAGGAACGATCCATGCTCCAGCCCGAAGGTCCTGATGACGGCCCAAGCGGCGAGCAACGTCGCCACCAGCCACGACATCCACCGTCTGCGCTTGCGGCCCGGCGCGGACTCGGCTGCCCGCTGGCCCTTCTCGGCGGTGATGCTCACGCGAACCCCTTGCTTCGGCTCATGCCATGACAGCTTGGGGGACGGAAATGAAAGGCGGATGAACCGCCGCCGCAGGGGATGAACCAGCCATCACACATCGGCCTCTAGGGGAGGACACCGCACCACCCCGATGAGTTGGCCTCCATCGCGACGCCGTCCCGGAGTGACTGGGGGCTTCGGGAGGAGGCCGCCGTCACGGAGCCGAGTGCAGTAGGCGGCGCTGGAGCGCGTGGTCGATCAGCCCGATGAGCATGTCCCTGCTGGACCCCTTGTCGCGCGCGTCGCACAGCAGGATCGGGACCGCCGGATCGAGCTGGAGCGCCATCCTGATCTCCTCCACCTCGAACAGGTCCGCCCCCTCGAAGCAGTTGACCGCCACGATGAACGGCGTGCCCCGCCGCTCGAAGTAGTCGACGGCCGCGAAGCAGTCGGCCAGCCTGCGGGTGTCGGCGAGGACGACCGCGCCGAGCGCGCCGAGTGCCAGTTCGTCCCAGAGGAACCAGAACCGTTCCTGCCCGGGCGTGCCGAACAGGTAGAGCACGTAGTCGGTGCTCAGCGTGATGCGCCCGAAGTCCATGGCCACGGTGGTGGAGCGTTTGGCGGAGACGCCGGAGACGTCGTCCACGCCGACGCCGCGTTCGGTGAGCAGTTCCTCGGTGCGCAGCGTCCGCGTCTCGGAGACGGCGCTGACCATGGTGGTCTTGCCCGCGCCGAAACCGCCCGCGATCAGGATCTTGACCGCGTTGGGCATGCGGCGCCGTTCAGAGAGAGCGAAGACCATCGAGTACCGCCTTGTAGACCTGCGGGTCATGGATGTCGGTGTCGGGCTGGGGGTGCTGCACGTCGATCAGGTCCTGCTCCAGGAGGTCGCCGAGCAGGACGCAGACCGCGCCGGGCGGCAGGTCCAGGTGGGAGGCCAGTTCGGCCACCGCGATCGGTGCCCTGGACAGTCGCAGGATCGCCGCGTGTTCGGGGTCGAGCCCGAGGCCGGGCTGTTCGGCCACCGCGATCGCCTGGGTGATCAGGTCGAAGGCGCCGCGCGCCGGTTGGGTGCGCCCTCGGGTGATCACGAAAGGACGCAGCAGGCTGGGATCGATCTCGTGCTCGGGCGTGCCTGAGCGGGTCATCAAGCAACCTCACCTTCTCCCGGGTCGATGCCGTTGGCGGAGGCGAGGCGGTCGTTGGTGGACAGGTGTTGACCGACCTTCGCGATGAGCATCTCCATCTCGTAGGCCACGAGGCCGAGGTCGGCGTCGTGGGCGGTGAGCGCGGCCAGACGGGCCCCGTGACCGGCGACCGTCACGCGCAGGATCAGGTGCTGCCATTCCACGAGCGTCTGCTTGACCTGTCCGCCGCCCGCGTAGTCGGTGGCGGCCTTGGCGAGGCTCTGCAGGCTGGCGGCGACGGCCGACAGCCGGTTGGCGTCGGCGGGATCCAATCCGTCGGAGGCGGCGAGCACGAGCCCGTCGCTGCTCAGGACGATCGCGTGCGTGATGTCGGAGACCCGTTTGGTCAGGTCGTTGAGCAGCCAGTTCAGCTGGGCCGTGGTCATGTCGACTCCTGGTCGCCGTAGGGGTCGCGTTCGCCGAGCAGGCGCTCGGCGGCGGCGCGGCCGCGGACGGTGCCCCGCTGGAGGGCCGCCAAGCGGGTGCGCAGCTCGTCCTCGTCGTCCGCGATGCCCGGGGTGGGCTCGTCGGGCCACGCGCTGGTGGCGGAGGGGGCGGGCTGGTCGCGCAGTTCGGGAACGAGACTGGTCTGGGGCACGCGCAGGGGAAGGCCTCCAGGGGTGAAGAGCGGCCGGTCGGCAGTCGGGGGCGTCGTCTGCGGCGGGGGCGGGGCGGTGGGCGTGGTCCGCTGACGGACCGGCAGAGCGAAGGCGGGGGCAGTCGAAGGTGTCGGTGCCGAGAGCGGGGGCGCGGTCCGATCCGGGCGTGGAACGGCGGGCGTCGTCCGCTGCGGAAGATGAGGCGGCGGTGTGGCCCCCTGCTGGACAGAAGACCGAGGACGCGGACGCGCAGGCGCGGTCGGGGCCGTCGTCTGCTCAGGGGACGGGGCGTCGGGGTCGAAGGGGTCGCCCTGTTCGGGCTCCTGCAGCAGCGCCAGCGGCACCAGCACCACCGCCGCCACCCCGCCGTACGGTGAGGACTTGAGCGTCACGACGATGTCGTGCCTGGCCGCGAGTCTGCTGACCACGTAGAAGCCGAGCCGCGCCGCCGTACCGGTGATCTTGAATTCGGGTGGGTCGGCGATCTGCCTGTTGGCCTCGGCCAGGTCGGCGGAGGACATGCCGAGGCCACGGTCCTCGATCTCCAGCACGTACCCGTTGGCCACGTGCTGCCCGCTCACGGTGACGGCGGTGTTGGGCGGGGAGAAGGACACCGCGTTGTCGATCAGCTCGGCCAGCAGGTGGGTGAGGTCGCCGACCGCCTTGCCGAGCAGGTGGCTGTCGTCGAGCGGGTTGATCGAGACCCTGCGGTAGTCCTCGACCTCGGCCAGCGCGCCGCGCACCACGTCCAGCAGCGGGACCGAGCGCCGCCACGTTCTGGCCGGGGTGGCGCCGGCCAGCACGAGCAGGTTCTCGGCCGCGCGCCTGGTCCTGACGACCAGGTGGTCCAGCGCGTACAGGTCGGTCAGTTCCTCGGGGGTGGTGGCCCGGCGCTGCATGACGTCGAGCGCGTCGAGCTGCCGCTTGACCAGCCCCTGGGTACGGCGGGCGAGGCTGGTCAGCGTGTTGCGGGTGCTCAGCCGCAGCTCGGCCTGCTCGACGGAGACCCTGATCGCGGTCTCCTGCACGGTGTTGAACGCGCGCGCCACCTCGCCGATCTCGTCGGGCCCGAACGCCAGCGGCGGCGCCTCCTCGGCCAGGTCGACGTTCTGGCCGTGGCTGACCCGCTCGACCACGCCGGGCAGCCTGCGCTCGGCCAGGTCGAGCGCCGCCGCCCGCAGGCGGTTCAGCTGGGCCAGCAGGGCCCTGGTGGTGGTGACCGCGAGCACGATCGAGGCGACGACGGCCACCAGGCCGAGCCCGCCCGCGATCAGGAGGCGGACCAGCACGCCGACCGCGACGGGCGCCGCCCGGTCGACGAGGTGGTCGCCGCCGTCCTGGATCATCGTGTTCAGGCCGGACAGTGAGCCGTCGGCGGCGGTCCGCCACTGCTGGGCGGTGATCGGCGCGCTGCCCGTGGGGTCGGCGGACGCCATGGTCCGCTCCAGCGCGCGCAGCTGGGTCACCGAGGCGCCCGCTCGCCATTCGCGGAAGGCCTGCTGGTCCTCGGCGGGCAGGGCGGAGGCGGCCTGGTCCAGGGCGTAGGCGGCGATGATGCTCGCCTTGGCGACGGCGGCCTGGTCGTCGCGGGTGAAGCCGCCGCCGGCGAGGATGCCGCTGACCAGCGCGTCCTGGCGGGACAGGAGCTCGCGCGCCCTGCTCATCGCGGTGAGTGTCCTGCCGTCCTTGTCGATCTGCTCGTCGCCGAGGACGGCCAGCGCCGTGTCGTACATGGGGTAGAAGCTGTCGATCAGCCCGTCGTAGGCGGCCTGTGCCTGCTTGCGGTTCTGCTTTCCCGCGTCGATGCTCCGGCGCAGCTCGGGCAGGGTGGCCAGCTGCCGCAGCACCTCGTGCGAGCGGGTGATGAGCGCGTCGGCCGCGGCCCACTGGGTCGTCGAGGAGCGCGCGGACGTGTCGAACGCCTGCCGTAGCCGGTCGTTGTCCTCGCGCTGGGCGCGCAGCTGCTGGGTGAGCGCCGTTCCCGAGCCGAGAGCGTCGATGGTCAGACGCCGTTCGCGCTGGAGCCCCCACAGCAGGGGCTCGCTCGGCTCGACGACGTTGGCGTCGATCGTGGTGGCCCACAGCAGGTTGACGCCGTCGGAGACGGTGACCCATGCGCTGAATCCCCAGAGGGCGACCAGGGAGACGAGCATCGCGACGATCTTGCTACGGACCCGGGTTGCCCGCCATCGCCGGTGTTTGCTGTGGCCTGCCGGGCCCTTGTCAGGGCCGCGGGATGACCGCGTTTGTCGCACACCAGGGGAATGTGGCACTCGGCACACCTTAGCGATCAGACAAAAGTGGCTCAAGATCTTCTGTGAATTGTGTCAGGACTTCCCGCCCTTCAGGTCATCCGCAAATCCCTGGTCAGCTGCCGATCAGGTGGGACCGCACCTCGGCGGCGTGCCGTACCAGCGTGATGAGCACGTCCCGGCTCGACGCCCGTTTCCTGGCGTCGCAGATGACGATGGGGATCGACGGGTTGAGCTGGAGCGCGTGCCGTACCTCGTCGAGCTCGTACGTCGTCGCCCCCTCGAAGGCGTTCACCGCGACCACGAACGGCGTGCCGCGCTTTTCGAAGTAGTCGATCGAGGGAAAGCAGTCGGCCAGGCGGCGGGTGTCGGCCAGGACGACGGCGCCCATCGACCCCTCGGCCAGCTCGTCCCAGACGAACCAGAACCGCTCCTGGCCCGGCGTGCCGAACAGGTAGAGGACGTAGTCGCCGCTCAGCGTGATGCGGCCGAAGTCCATCGCCACCGTGGTGGTGCTCTTGGCCGCCACGCCCGAGGTGTCGTCCACGCCGACGCTGCGGTCGGTGAGGGTCTCCTCGGTGCGCAGCGGCTTGATCTCGGAGACGGCGCCGACCATGGTGGTCTTGCCCGCGCCGAAGCCGCCCGCGACCAGGATCTTGATCGCGGTCGGCATGCGCGGGTGGTCAGAGCGAGCGGAGACCATCGAGCACCGCCCTGTACATGTTCATGTCGTTCATGTCCGTCTCGTAGTGGGGGTCTTGCGCGGCGACGAGGTTGCGCTCGTACAGGTCTCCCAGCAGCACGCGGATCGTGTTGATGGGCAGATCCAGATCCGCTGCGATCTCGGAGACGGACTTCGGCTCGCGGCACATCCGCAGGATCGACAGATGTTCGGGATCGAGCCCCGCCTCGGCGCCGGGGGGTGACCTCAGGGTGAGCGCCATGGAGATCAGGTCGAAGGTGCCGGTGGTGGGCTGGGTCCGTCCGCGGGTCACCACGTAGGGCCGGATGATCTCCGGGTCGACCCAGTCGTCGTCAGCGGGCGCGTCCGGTCCGTTCACCGTTCACTCCCCGCGATGCGCGCCTCTGAGGTGAGGTACTGGCCGACGCGGGCGACGAGCATGGCCATCTCGTAGGCGACCAGCCCGATGTCGGCGGCCTGCCGGCACAGGACGGCCAGGCAGGCCCGCTGCCCGGCCACGCTGACGATCAGGAACCCGGACTTCCACTCGACGACCGTCTGCCGGACCGCGCCGCCGCTCACCTGCTCGGCGACGCCTCCGGCCAGGCTCTGCAGCCCGGAGGCCACGGCCGACAGGTGCTCGCCGTCGGCTCGCTCCAGCCCCGCCGAGGAGGCCATCAGCAGCCCGTCGGAGGAGAGCACGATGGCGTGTTCGGTCTCGTTGACCCTGCTGACGAGGTCGTCCAGCAGCCAGTTCAGATCCCGGCCCGCACTGCTCGTCACGTGTCATCCCCCGGCCGGTCGTCCCGCATGAGCTTGGCCGCCTCGGTTCTGCCGAGCCGGCTGCCGCGCTGCAGCGATCCCATCATCGCGCGGATCTCCTCCGGCGAGCGCTGGTCGTCCTCCTCCTCGGGGCCTGGTGGCGTGGCGGGAGTCTCGTCGCGCAGGGCGGGAGCAAGGTTGGCCTGGGGCACCCGAAGCGGCAGCCCCGACGGCGTACGGCTGGCCGGCGCCGCCTCCGGCATGCCGGAGGCCGGTGGCGCGGTGGTGCCAGGGGTTTGCGGCGCTGCCAAGGTCTGGAGCGGAGCCGGGCGGGTGGCCGTGGCGACCGCGCTCTGCCGGCGCGGCAGCTCCGTCGGCAGGTCGCTCTCGGGTTGCGCCGGGCTCGTCTCGACGAGCTGCTGCGGGAGCAGCACGACTACCGTGGTCCCGCCGTACGCCGAGGCGCGCAACACCACCTGGATCCCGTGGCGCTCGGCCAGGCGGCTGACCACGAACAGGCCCAGCCGCGCCGTCGTGCCGGAGATGCGGAACTCGGGCGGGTTGGCGATGCGCTCGTTGGCGGCGGCCAGGTCCTCCGGCTTCATGCCCAGACCGCGGTCCTCGATCTCCACCACGTAGCCGTTGGCCACGAGCTGCCCGCTGACCTGGACGGTGGTGTAGGGCGGGGAGAAGGAGGCGGCGTTCTCGATCAGCTCGGCGAGCAGGTGGATGACGTCACCGACGGCCCGGCCCACCAGCACGACGTCACCCATCGGCATGAGCGTCACGCGGGTGTAGTCCTCGACCTCGGCCAGGGCCCCGCGCACCACGTCGACCATGGGCACCGAGTTGCGCCAGGTGCGCGCCGGTGAGGAGCCGGACAGCACGATGAGGTTCTCGGCGTTACGCCGCATGCGGATGGCCAGGTGGTCCAGCCGGAAGAGCTCCTTCAGGTCTTCGGGGTCGGTCTCCCGCCGCTCCATCACGTCCAGCACGGTGAGCTGCCGGTGCACCAGTCCCTGGGTACGGCGGGCCAGGCTGAGCAGGATGTCGCGGATGCTCTGCCGGAGCTCGGCCTGCTCGGCGGCGATCCGGATGGCGGTCTCCTGCACCGTGTTGAACGCCTGGCCGACCTGGCCGATCTCGTCGGTGCCGAACTGCAGGGGCGGCGCCTCGACGGCGACGTCGACCTGCTCGCCGTGACCGATGCGTTCGACCACGCGGGGCAGCCGTTCGTCGGACAGCTCGTGCGCGGCGTCACGCAGCTTCTGCAACTGGGCGAAGAGCGCTCGGGCCGTGGTGACGGACAGGATGATCGACGCGATGACCGCGATGAGCCCGAGGCCGCCGGCCAACGCCAGCCGTACGATGACACCGGTCGCGACGGGGGTCGCGCGGTCGACGACGCGGTCTCCGGCGCCGAGCACCGTCGCGTTGAAGTCGGCCAGGGCCCGTTCGGTCGTGCTCTTCCACTGGTCGGCGCCGAATGGGATGGCGCCGGTGGCGCCGCCCCCCTCGGCGAGCAGGGTCTCGAGGCTCGCCAGCCGGGTGAACACCGGGCCCTCGACCAGTTTCTCGTAGGCGGCCCGCTCGGTGTCCGGCAGATCGGCGGCGGCCTGCTCGGCGACGATACGCCACGCGCCGACGGTCTTGGTGAACTGGGCGTGCTCCTCGACGCTCAACTGTCCTTCGGCGAGCGCTCCGGCCAGCAGGGCGTCCTCGCCGGCGAGGATCTCGCGCGCCCTGCTGAGCGCCAGCAGCGTGCGGATGTCCCTGGCGACCGTCTTGTCGTCGAGCGTCGCCAGCGAGCCGTACATCTGGAAGACGGAGTCGATGACGTCGGCGTAGGCCACGCTCGCCTCGATCCGGGTCATCCGCCCGGCGTCGACGGCCCGCCTCGTCGAGGCGAGGCTGCCGAGCTTCGAGAACACCGCGGCGAGCCGTTTCTCGCCGTCGTCGTCGGTGGCCCACTTGACGACGTCCGCGCGCGCCAGCTCCTCGAACTCCGCCCTGGTCCGGTCGGCGCGCTGGCGCTGGCTCTGCAACTCCTTGCGGGAGCGGGAAGACCGTTCGCCCAGCTCGATCATCGAGGCTCGGCGCTCACGCTGGAGCTCGACGAGCAGTGGCTCGCTCGGCCCGATCACGCTGCTGTCGAGCTGCGCGACCCAGAGGAGGTTGACGCCCTCGCGCAGCGTGACCCAGGCCGCGAACGCCCACAGCGCTGTCAGGGAGAGGAGCAAAGCCGTGACCTTGGTCCGCAGGCGTGAATTGCGGGGGGACATAGTACCTACTCTGCGAAGTCATGTGATCGCACACCGGCGCGGGCAACCGTGGGCACCTTAGCAAGAATCGTGATCTTCGCTCAAATTACAACCCTTTTTTCCTAGCGGTAATCCATATTTTGCGAAGATCGCGTATGGGTATAGTCGTCGCGTGAGCGGTCCCAGCCCAGAGGCATATTTCGACATCCGCAACGATCTCGCCGACCGCTTGCTCAAGGGGTCGCACCAGCTGGCCGGGGTTCCGGAGCCGGACAGGGCGGCCGTCCTGCGGGCCGCGCTCGACGCGGTGCCCGAGGCGGCCACGCTGCTGCGCTCCTCGCCGGTCCTGTACGCCGACGGCGAGAGCTCGGCCAGCAGACTCGCCTTCAGCTGCCTGTCGGCCGCCGCCACGTTCCCGCGTGCGCCCCGTGACCAGATCGCCGACCTCGGGGCGTTGACCGCCATCCTGTTCGGCGTCGACGACATCGCCGACAGCGTCGCCGGGCAGTGGTCCGAGCGCGACTTCGCGGCGTTCTCCGGCGCCCTTCCCTCGATCCTGTACGGCGAGGCCGACCCGGACGCCTTCGACGGCCCGGCGGGGGAGATCCTGGCCGTCTGGACGCGGTGGTGCGCCCGATTCCGCGCATACCCCGGCGCGGCGGCCCACGTACCGAATCTGGCCCGTCAGCTGGAGCTCGCCGGTACGGCCATGGCCCGCGAGCGCGCGTGGTCGGCGGGGCGGCCGTGGCCGTCGTACGAGGAGTATCTCGCCAACGGGTTGCTCACCATCCTGTACCCCACCTGGTGGGCGGCCGCCCTGGCCACCTGCGGTCCCGTCCCCGCCGATGCCGCGCACTGGACGTCGGTCGAGGCGGCGACCCATCTCGGCGCCTCATGTGTACGGCTGGCCAACGACATCAGGACCTTCGAGAGGGAGAAGGCCGAGGGCAAGCCCAACTCCATCAGCATCCTGCAGCGCACGGGCCTGAGCGAGGAGGCGGCGGTTCCCCTGGTCGCGGCCCGCGTCGACGAGCTGCAGACGGCCTTCGCGGCCGAGCTGGCGAAGGTGCCCGCCGAGCTGGAGGAGATCGCCGAAGGGCAGCGGCGAAGCGTGGCGTTCAACGGCCGCTGGTACATGGCCAGGGACACCCACGCCTACACCGTTCACGAACTGGCCGGAGACGTGGACAGCCACGGGGGTTAGCCCGATTCGGACAGACGGCCTGATCTGCCCCATACACGCGTTCACTATGCTGCAGTTGCAGCTCGGGGGAACTGATGAACGTGATCAATGGGGGACAGGCTCGGCGTGCCGGGCCGGCCGGCGTGATGCGCTCGCCACGGGAATGGCCCATCCAGGCCAGGATGACGCTCACCGCGGTGCTGGTGACCGGCGTGCTGGCCGGCGCCTTGTACGTGGTTCTCCTGATGCTGGTGAGGCACGATGCGATGGCCGGTGCGCGGCAGACCGCCGATCGGGTCGCGCACCGGATCGCCGTGGACGCCGAGGCCGGCCGGCTGGTCAATCCGCTCGTCATGACCCGGCCCGAGGAGATCGCCCAGGTGGTCGACCGGCGGGGCAAGGTGGTCGCCGCCAGCGAGGCGATCGCGGGGCAGGGTCCCATTCCGGCGAAGCTGCCGACTCCGCTGGAGATTCGCAAGGAGAGCTCGGTCTGCGGCTACCCGCGAGCCGGCGACCCGTGCATGCTGGCCACGACCTTCCGCGTCTTCCTCGGCGGGACACCGTTCACGATCATCGCCGCGGTGCCTGAGCCCGGTCTCCTGCCGCGGCCGGTGATCGCGGCGGTGTTCGGGACCGCCGCGATCGCGACGGTCACGCTGCGCGGTGTCTCCATGTGGTGGTCGGTGGGCCGCACGCTGGAGCCGGTCAAGGCGGTCCGCACGGAAATGGACCAGATCATCACCGCGACGGACCTGCATCGCCGCGTTCCGGTCCCTGGCCAGGCCGATGAGATCCAGCGGCTCGCGATCAGCGTCAACGCCACACTCGACCGCCTGGAACGCGCGGTCGAGCAGCAGCGCAGGTTCGTCTCCGACGTCTCCCACGAGCTGCGCAGCCCCATCACCGCACTGCAGACCGGGCTGGAGTCCGCAGCGATGTGCCCCGAGGAGACCGATGCTTCGGACCTCATCCAGCACGCGCTGGCGGCGACGGAACGCCTGCAGAACATCGTCGAAGACGTGCTGGTGCTGGCCCGTCGCGAGGCGCGCATCGCGCAGGAGACCGAGCGGTTCGACCTGGCGGCCCTCATCCGCCAGGAGGTGGCCCGCCGTCCCCGGCGGGTGCCGGTCAACGCCAAGGCGGACGATCAGGTGGACGTCGAAGCCAACCGCACCGGGATCATCCGGGTCATCACCAACCTGCTGGACAACGCGGCCAGGCACGCCGACTCCGTCGTCGAGGTGCGGGTGGCCCGTGACGGCGGCCACGCCGTGGTCGAAGTGCGGGACGACGGCGACGGCATCCCGGCCGCCAGCCGCGAACGCGTCTTCGAGCGGTTCGTCCGGCTGGAGGAGGGCCGTCGGCGGGATCCCGGCGGCAGCGGTCTCGGACTGGCCATCTCACGGGAGATCGTCCGCGACCACGGCGGCTCGCTGACCCTCGCCGACAGTGAAGAAGGGGCGTGCTTCGTCCTTCGCCTCCCCGCCGTCAGCCCCGGACCGGCTCCAGCCTCAGCATGACCTTCTCCTTGGGCCGCACCGACGCTCCCGGCACGGGGGTGAGCCGCTTCGGGTTGGTCAGCACCGGCCGGTATCTGCTCAGCAGGTTGGCGATCACGAGCGGGGCTTCGAGGTAGAACAGGTGCTGGCCGAGGCAGACGTGCGGGCCGGCGCCGAAGGGGAAGTAGCTGTAGCGGTGCCGCCGTTCGGCATTCTCCGCCTTCTCCGGCGCCCAGCGCTCCGGGTCGAACTCCAGCGGCCGCTCCCAGAACTCTCCGAGCCGGTGGGTCGCGTACGGGCTGACCAGCACCTGGGAACCGGCCCTGATCGGGACGCCGCCGATCTCGGTGTCCGCCACCGTCTGGCGGGGGATGATCCAGCCGGACGGGTAGAGCCGCAGCAACTCCTGCAGGACCATGCGGAGATACCTGAGCTTCGCGACGTGTTCGGGCCGGACCGGGCCCTCGCCCACGACCTCGTCGATCTCCTCCCGCAGCCTGGCGTTCACGTCGGGGTGCTCGTGCAGCACCGACCACAGCCAGGTCAACGACATGGCCGTGGTCTCAGACGCGGCGCCGTAGATGCTCACCAGGTCGTCGCGGACCTGCCGCAGGTCCGCCTCGCCGTCCTGCTCGATCCTGGCCCTGATCAGCGCGGAGACCACCTCTTTTGAGCCGGTGTCCTCCTGGCGCGCCTGCTCGATCAGCGGGTAGACGATCTCGTCGATCTTCTTCACGGCCGCGAGGAAGGCCCGGTCGCCCGGGACCTTGACGGAGTAGGGCACGAACGGGAACAGCAGCCGGAAGCCGATGGACGTGGCGCAGGTGGCGAACTCGGGCGCGAGCCGCTCGGAGGCCTCGCGGGTGATCCGGCCGCCGAAGAGCACCTTGATGACGGCCTGGTTGACGATCGTCGTCATCTGGTACCCGCCGTCGACGAGCCGGCCGGTCCGCGCGTAGTCGTCGAGCTCCTGGATGCACTCGGCGATGATGTCGGCCATGTCCTCGCCCAGGGAGGCGGTGTACCTGGCCGTGAACAACGGCTGCAGGATCTTCCTGCTGGAGGCCCAGCCCTCGCCCTCGCCCAGGATGCTGTGGCCGACCACGCGCCGCAGCGGCCGCCAGAACATGCCTTCGCGCACGAAATTGGTCCAGTCGGTTTTCAGCACCTGCTGGACGTGGTCGGGATGGGAGACCAGGTACGGCCGGAAGGGGCCGAGGTCGATACGGACGACCTGGCCCCCGGCCTCGGTGCCCATCTTGGACAGTTCGGTGACGGGGTCCCTCACCAGGCGAGGCAGGGCCCGGTGGAAGGGAAGCACTCGCGGCATCGTCACGGCAGTGCCCGCGTCTAACGACATGGCGTCCGTCCCCACTTCAGAAGCGACCTGGACCTCTCCCGGCATCCATAACTCTGTGTGAGTATCACACCCGCCCATATCTGATCAAGGTATGACAGATCAGGCAGTCGCCCTTTCCAGATATCGCCCCGAGTGAAACAGCAACGGCTCACCGTCCGTGTGGCCGAACTGCTCGACCTCGCCGATGAAGATCAGGTGGTCACCGCCCTCGTGGACGGTCACCGTACGGCAGGCGAAGCTCGCCAGCGTGCCGTCCAGCAGGGGGAGCCCACACGCCGCCGCCGTCGTGGCCACCCCCGCGAACTTGTCGGCCGCAGGCGCGGCGAACCGGCGCGACAGCTCGTCCTGGCCGGCCCCGAGCACGTTGACCGCGAACCTGCCCGCCCGCAGGAACAGGGCCGCGCTGGGCGCCCGCAGGGACAGGCACCACAGGACCAGCGGCGGGTCCAGCGAGACGGAGGTGAAGGAGTTGACCGTCACCCCTGCTCGCCGCCCGTCCCGCAGCGCGGTGGTGACCACCGCCACCCCCGTGGCGTACTGGCCGAGGGCCGCCCGCAGCGATCTCATGACAGGGCCTTCAGGTAGTCGCGGGCCTTCACCGGGTCCATGAACCACTCGTCGAAGTCGGAGGGGTCGTCGAAGCCGTTGACGAACCTGGAGGCGATCTGCGGCACCTGGCCCGCCGCCCCGAGCAGGTCGAGCACGTGCGGCGGCGGGGGCGCGAGCAGGGCGTTGGTCCACGCGGTCGCGTGCCTGGCCTGCGCCCAGTAACGCTCGAACGTGGCGGCCATCCACGCCGCGTCGAACGGCCGGTCGCCGTGCTCCAGCACGCTGTCGAGGTAGGCGGCCGCGCACTTGGCGGCGTTGCCCGCGCCCTGCCCGGTGATCGGGTCGTTGAGGACCACCACGTCGGCGACGCCGAGGACCTGGGCGCCCGAGGGCAGGGTCGCCACGGGCCGCCGCACGACGGGGGCGAAGCGTCCCGACAGCACCCCCAGCTCGTCGGTCAGCTCGACCCGCGCGCAGCGGGCGGCCTCACGCGGGAGGAAGGTCTCCAGCAGGCGGCGACTCGTGGCCAGGTGCTCGGCCGGGGTGCGCACGTCGCCCCAGCAGTCCATCGGCCCGCCCGGCACCCCCTCGAACACCATGATCTCGCAGGGCCCCGACAGCGTCAGCGCGGGGAAGACAAAGTACTCCCCGACTCCCGGGACGAGGTTGAAGCAGACCGCCGAGTGGCCAGGACGCGGTGCGAGACCGTGCACGTAGGTGAGTGCCAGCGCCCGCTGGGGCCTGTCGTACGGCGAGCGGGCGGCGTCGCGCTCGAACAGCGAGGCGATCTGCCCCTTGCCCGCGGCCACCAGCACCAGGTCGTAGCGCGCGGCGTAGCTCTCCAGGTCGGCGACCGTCGCCTCGTGCACGACCAGCTTGCCGCCGAGCCGTTCGACCTCCGCCATCCAGGCGGGCATCTTCAGCCGCTGGTCGACCGAGCGGGCCGGGACGTCCAGCCTGGCGGCCCAGTCGATGGCCGGGCCGTGCGGGCCGGGCACGGTGAAGGCGATGCCCTCGATCGGCGGGCTGGAGTCGGCCCACAGGTCGAGCCCGACGGCCCGCTCGTGGCCCAGGGCGGTGCCGAACATGGCCTGGCTGGAGGTCACCCGGCCTTCGCCGATCTGCTCGGGCGAGCGATCGGTGACCACGGTGACGTCGTAGCCGTTCTTCAGCAGGCCGACGGCCAGGTGCAGGCCCGCCTGCCCGGCGCCGACGATCAGGATGTCGCGCATGAAAGCACGTCCCTTCAAGGGGTGGGAGGGTGGGATCGGTAGGCGCCTGGTAAGACCGTACGGCCGGCGCCAGGGGCCGAGCCATCCGCTCAGCGCGGATACCGTCCACCTTCCGCACGATCTTCCGAGTGGCGCCCACCTTCGGCACGGTCGCCGCGCAGCGTGGCCGAGGGCGGCAGGCCATACCTCGCCCGATAGGCGGCGGCGAACCTCCCCTGATGGAGGAAGCCCCAGCGGGCGGCGACGCCGGTGACCGTACAGCGGGCCGGATCGCCCGCCGCCAGCTCCTCGTGCACCCTGTCCAGCCGCACCTCCCGCAGATAGGACATGGGGGTGTGGCCGAGGTGGCGGCGGAAGCCCTCCTGCAGCGAGCGGCCACTGACCGCCACGGCCCTGGCCACCTGCTCGGTGGTGATCGGCTCGTGGGCGTGCTCCCTGATGAACTCCACCGCCCTGCCCACGACCTTGGGCAGCGCGGGCGGCGTGGGGGCGAGCAGCCGTTCGCGGTAGGTGGACGGCTGCATGGTCAGCAGCGAGGACAGCATGGCGCTTTCCAGGTGCGCGACGGCCAGCGGCTGCGCGGCCAGGCCGTCGTCGTGTTCGGCCTCCCTGACGATCAGGTCGGCCATGCCGCGCCACGCGCGCGCCCAGCCCGTGCTCAGGTCGAGGCCCAGATCGAAGACCAGCGGCCGGTCCAGCGGCGCGTCCAGCAGCTGTTCCAGTGCCCGTTCGACGGCGGCCCGCTCGAACTTGACGATGAGCTGCGGGCAGCCGGCCGCCCAGCGCATGTCGAGATACTCCGTCGGCGAGGGCAGCGACGCCAGCTCAGGGGTGGAGACGATCTCCTGGTCGCCGCAGCGGATCAGGCTGCGGCCCGCCAGCGGGATCTGCACCAGGTAGAACGACTCCAGCTCACCCGGCTCGATGCGCACCGCTGCGGCGTAGTCGAGATAGCTGATCCGCACCGACCCCAGTTGCGCGGAGTTGAAACGCGCCGACAGCAGTGAGTGATCGCCCGCCAGGTCGAGCCGGTGCGGGCAGAACACCCGCGCCACCTGCTCGCGCACCTCGTCCAGATCGGTGCTGCGGAACAGGGGTCTGTTGGCGAGCAGGACCTTTCCCATCCGAGTGGCTCCCGTGCTCGTGCTCCGAGGGGTTCACGCTGATCGTGACGGGCGTGGGGGCGGTCGTCCACGTACTTGTACACAAAAGGGCTCGGCGTGTTATGCGGACGCGAGGTTGGTTCAGGACGAACATGGAATCTCAACGCTGTTCAGGGGTGATGGACGTGGAGCTCCGCCTGCTCTCCCGCGCGTACTCCGTCTGCCGGCTGCCGGCCGGCTCCGCCGCGCCCGCCCCGCCGCGCTCGGCCGAGCTGTACGGCGTGACCGTCACGGCCGAGGAGGTCTCGATCGTGTGCGCCACGGGCGACGAGCCGCCGGAGGCCAGGGTGGAGAGCGGATGGAGCGCGCTGCGGGTGGCGGGCGAGCTGGACTTCTCGCTCGTCGGCATCCTGTCCTCGCTGACCGCGCCGCTGGCCGAGGCGGGTGTCTCGGTGTTCGCGCTGTCCACGTTCGACACCGACTACCTGCTGGTGCGGACGGCCGACCTGCGGCGGGCCTCGAAGGCGCTGGAGGCGCGGGGGCACGTGATCAGCGGTGCCCTGTGATCCCTGTATAGTCTGACTCGTCAAGCGATGCGAGGAGGTGAGCCCGATGACCGACTTCAGCCCTGTCCGGGCACTCCTGGGAGCCGTGCTGGTCTGAGCCCCCGCCCAGGAGCGCCTATGTCACGCCAGCTTCTGGACGAAGGAACCATGACAGTCAAGCCTTTTCAGATCACCGTTTCCGATGACATCCTGACCGACCTGCGCGCCCGCCTGGCCCGCGCCCTCTACACCACCGCCTCGGACGACACCTACTGGGCGGCCGGCGTCGACCCCGGCTACCTGCGCGAGCTCGTCTCCTACTGGGCCGACGGCTTCGACTGGCGGGCGGCCGAGCGGGCGCTCAACGCCTTCCCCCACTTCGTCGCCGACGTCGACGGCAGGCGCGTGCATTTCGTGCACCTGCGCGCCCGGCGGGCCGAGGGCGCGCCCGAGCCGCTGCCGCTGGTCCTGACGCACGGCTGGCCGAGCAGCTTCGTCGAGATGCTGCGCGTCGCCCCGATGCTGGCCGACCCCGCCGCCTATGGCGGCGACCCCGCGGACGCCTTCGACGTGGTCGTCCCCTCACTGCCCGGCTTCCTGTTCTCCGACCTGCCGCGCGGCCACTTCACCCGCAGGGGCGTCGCCGAGACCTGGCACACGCTCATGACGAAGACCCTCGGCTACCGGCGCTTCGGCGCGTTCGGCGGCGACATCGGGGGCGGGGTGACGCAGTGGCTCGGCGCCCTCTATCCGGGCGAGGTCGCCGGCGTCCACATCACCTCCGCGGTGGTGACGACCGGCTTCGAGGAGAACCCGCCGACCCCGGAGGAGCAGGCGTTCCTCGACTCGCTCGACGCCTACGACGTCACCGACCAGGGCTACAGCGAGATCATGTGCACCAGGCCCGACACGATCGCCGCCGCCCTCATGGACTCTCCCGCCGGCCTGGTGGCCTGGATCGTCGACAAGTACCGCGACTGGAGCGACTGCGGCGGCGACCTGGAGAAGAGCTGGGACAAGGACACGATCCTGACGGTGGCGACCCTCTACTGGGCGACCGGCAGCATCGGCTCGTCCTTCCGGCAGTACTACGACTACGCCGGCAACCGGCCCGTCCCCCGGATCGGCGTGCCAGGAGCGGTCACGGTGAGCAACGAGCCCGCGTTCGCGAACTTCCCCCGCAGTCTCGCCGAACGGCTCTACGCCGACCTGCGCCACTGGAGCGTCCCGCGGCGCGGGGGGCACTTCATGGCGCACGAGGAGCCCGAGCAGGTGGCACGGGAACTGCGCCAGTTCTTCGGCACCCTGAGGTCCACCGCCTGAGTCTCCTGAACGAGGCGACGGGCCCGGTGGCCCGTCGCCTCGTCATTCAGCGGGCCAGGCCGTTCAGGATCGGCACCAGCTGCTCCTCCTCGTAGTCGAGGTGGGCCTCGAGCTCCGTGGCGAGGGTGTCGACCTCGGCCACGAGGACATCGTGGTCGAGGTCGTCGTCCGCCAGCAGCTCCTGCAGCCGCGCCAGCAGCCGGGCGACCACCTCGTGCTCGTCACGCAGCCGCTTCATGGCGGGGGCGAGCTCGGGGTGGTCGCGCTCCAGCGCGGGGAACATCCCGGCGTCCTCGTTGGTGTGATGGTAGTGCAGCCCCTGGCACAGGGTCAGGCAGTTGACGCGCAGCTGCGCCCCCAGCCCGGGCCCCGACGCGGCCACCTCCTTGCGGATCAGTGCGAGCTCCCTGCGGAACGCGCCGTGGATCGTCTTGAGCACCTCACCCATGGGCCCGGCGGGCGGTCCCGCGTGGATCGGGTGGAGGGCGACGACCGGGATGACCCTGCCGGTCCTGGCCTGGTACTCGGCCCATCCCCGGTCCGCCTCCACCGCGCGGGCGAACAGCCGGTCCCGCTCCTCGCCCTCCAGCACCACCGCGTCGGCTTCGTAGGTGAAGGCCCCGTCCTCGACGGTGGCGCGCGGGTGGGCGAGAAGGTTGTGGTACCAGGCCGGGTGGGCGTTCTGCCCCATCGCGGAGGCGATGACCAGCAGCCGGTCGCCGTCGGGCAGATAGCCGACCGGCGTCGTACGGCTGGCACCCGTCCTGGCGCCCTTGGTCGTGAGCAGGAGCAGCCGCGCCCCGTCGAAGGCGGCGACCTGGCCCTGGTTGGCGCGGAACTCGTCGATGATCTGCTGGTTGAAGTCGTTGGTCATGCTGTGTGTCTGCTCCAGATGTGGATGAGATCGTGGAAATGCCCGCGAGGCATGGAACGTCGACGCGTCGACGCGGGAAAAGGCCGCACGTGTGTACGGCGATGCGGGGAAGGCGCGCGGAAGCGCTACGCGGTCAGCCGCGTCCGGTGAACTGAGAAGTCACGACATCATCCCCCTGATACGGCGCCTCCATGCCACCGCCGTCCTCCGGGCCGGTGGCACGCGACATGAAGGTCATTACAGGCCCATCCGGCGAACCATGTCAAGGCGGATCGGAGGTAGAAGAACCTCTACCCCAGGTCGGTAACCAGCCCCACAGCCTTTCCCGAAGATGGCGGGCAAGGTCACCAGGACGATCAAGGGCTGATGAGTCGAGCCACGACCCCCTGGCCGGCGATCAGTGGGCCGGTCACCACCAGGTGGCTTTCGTGCGCGAGGAGATGTCAGGCGGCTTTGAGCGAGATCGGGGTGCGGCCCAGGAGGGTCCGCGAGGTGCGGGTGAGGTGGGCCTGGTCGGCGAATCCCGCCGTCGCGGCGGCCGAGGCGACCGACGCGTGGCCGAGGTGGGCGACCGCCGTGCGCAGCCGCGCCCACTGCCGCAGCCGGACGAGCGGGATCCCGACGGACTCCCTGACCAGCGCGCGCAGCCGCGGCGCCGACAGCCCCACCTCGCCCGCGATGGCGTCGATGGACGCCAGGTCGGCCGCTCTCTCCACCGCGTGGGCCACCCGCGGGTCGAGCGCAGGGCCAGGGCCCAGGAGTCTGACGAGCTCGGCCCTGGCAGGGTCGGCGCCGGAGGCCAGGGCGGCCCGCAGCCGCCGTACGGCATGCGGGTCGAGCGCCGTCATCTCCCGCCGGGGCCGCAGCAGCCACGGATCCACGAACAGGGCGGTGTAGGCGGAGGTGACGGAGGCGCTGTGGGCGAGCTGCGGCGGCACGAGCAGTCCGGCCGCCGAGACGCGTTCGGCCTGGGCCTGCCCCCGGTCCGGCAGGACCACCTTCCACGCCGGATGCAGGTGACGGGCGACGCTCGCGGGGCCGTCCTCGGCGAACACCGTCAGCCCGCCGGAGGCGAACACCAGCCGGCGATCGTTTCGTTCAAGCGCCGTGGTGGGCGCGGGGATGAGCATCGCGTCATGCACGATATCGCCAACATCGCTGACATCGCGGCCATCGCACTGGCGCTCTTCCTGATCGTCGTGGGGACCTCCCACTTCGTGTTCCCCGGCTACTTCCGCACCCTCGTCCCCGGCTGGTTCCCGTGGGCGGGCCTGGCCGTCGCCGCCAGCGGCGCGGCGGAGATCGCCGTGGGGGTGCTGCTCGCCGGGGGAGTGGTCGCCGCCGCGCCGGGCATCACGGCCGCGGGAGGATGGGCCGCCGCGGCCCTCATCACCGTCTATCTCGCCTCGCACCTCGACGCGCTACGGCATGCGCGCCCCGACCGGCCGCGGCTACTGGACCGGCCGGTCGGCGTCGCGGCACGGCTGGTGGTCAACGCCGCCTACCTCGGCTGGGCGGTCACGGTGGCGCTGACCGCCCCGTGACCCGCCACCTCAGCGGCCGATGGCCTTCATCCATGCCCTCGGGGTGCGCATGCTGCCGGTCTCGGTGGCGAGTACGGCCTGCGCCCGCCTGCCCCTGACCGCCCTGCCGACGATCGCGCGCGCTTCCACAAACGTTCCCTGGTTTCGCGGGGAGCTTGGCGTGGCAGGTGTCCTGGATGACAACCGTCTGGGACGTGGTGGTCGTCGGCGGTGGGCCCGCAGGCTCGGCGGCGGCACTGCGCGCTAAGCAGCTCGATCCTGGAGCGCGCGTCCTCCTCCTCGACAGGGACGATTTTCCCCGCGACAAGGCGTGCGGCGACGGCATTGCGGCCCACGGCGGGGACGAGCTGGCGCTGCTCGGCCTGCCCGATCTCATCGCCGACTACCGTCCGACGCGGCGTCTGTCGGTGGTCTCGCCCGGCGGCGTGCGTGTCTCGGCCACGGTCGCCCGCCCCAACCACGTGGTGCCCCGGATGGTGTTCGACGCTCGCCTCGTCGAGGCCGCCCGCGCCCGAGGGGTCGAGGTGCGCCGCCACCGCGTCCGCTCGCTGGTCCTCGATGGCCAGGTCGGGGGCGAGGTGCGCCGCGACGGCTCACCGGCCGTCGACGAAGGCCAGGTCGTCATCGGTGGGGAGGCGCGCCGCGGCTCGCCGGCGGCCGCCGACACTCACGTCGTCATCGACGGCGAGGTGCGCGCCCGGGCGGTCGTCGCGGCGGACGGCGCCAACTCCACGATGCGCCGGCTGCTCGGCGTGCCACCGCCGCCCGACGAACACACCGCCATCGCGGTGCGCGGCTACGCCGACCTGCCCGACGCCGACGACGCCCAGCTCATCGCCATGCAGCAGTCCGGTTGGCCCGCCTACGCGTGGGCCTTCCCCATCGGCGACGGCACCGCCAACGTGGGCTACGGCATGCTGCTGCCGAGGCTGCGGGAGACCGGACTGCCGGGCAGACAGGTGCTGTACGGCAGGCTCGCCGAACTGCTGCCCGGCCTGCCCGCACGCGACCTGCGCGCCCACCATCTGCCGCTGTCACCGGGTCGGCCCCGGCCGGGCGTCGGAAGGGTCATGTTCGCGGGCGACGCCGCCGGCCTCATCAACCCCCTGACCGGTGAGGGGATTTACTACGCGCTGCTGTCTGGCAGGCTCGCGGGGGAGGCGGCCGTCACGGCGCCCGCCGACCCGCTGGCCGCCTACCGGCGCAGCCTGCGTCGCGCGCTCGGACGGCACCTGCGCACGACCGACGTGCTCGCCCGAGCGGCACAGTCGCCCGGGTTCATCGACGCGGCGATCGAGACGGCCGCGCGCCGGCCGGAGGTCTTCGACCTACTGGTGGAGGTGGGCCTCGGCGCGGGCACCGTGCCCGTTCCGCTGGCCTGGGCCGTGTTCTCCCGCTGGGTCAAGGGAAGCGTGCGAAGGGCCCGCTGAACTTTCGGGGCTCCGGCGGCGGCTCGGTGTCCGAGACTAGGCCGCTCTGCGCGGGTATCCCGCCAGTGCGTCCTTGTCGCGCAACGCCTGCAACTCGCTGCGCGACATCGTTGTGGTGAACAGACCCGGGCCGGTCGCGGCCTGCGTCAGCCGGGTCCCGTCCGGGTGCCACACCCCGCTGCCACCGCACGACATCCAGCCCGGCCCCGTGCCGGCGTAGTTGGCAGCGATCGCGAACATGCGGTGATCCATGGCCCGTGCCCCGAAGTGGAGGTCCAGCCGCCGCATCTCCGCCAGTGTGTACAGCACCGATCCGGCGTAGACCTCCGCACCTCGCCGGGCCGCGTCCTCGGCGTGGGCCGGCACGCCGGCGTCGTAGCAGATGGCGAGAGCGACCTGCCAGCCGTCAACGTCGAGAAGCCTGCCCGGCCCGCCGGGCTGGAAGAGGTCGCGCTCCCGGCCGTGCAGGTTCTGCTTGCCGTAGACGTGGATGCTCCCGTCTGGGCGCACCGCCAGCGAGGCGATCGACCCCGTGCCGTCCGCCTGGCGGTAGGCCGCGCCCACCACGGCTGTCACCCCGCAGTCCTGCGCGGCCTGCCGGACGACGTCGAGCCGCGGGTCGTCCTCGGTCACCCACGCCGCCGGGCCGTCAAAGAGGCCGAGGTCGTAGCCGACGAGGGAGAGCTCGGGGAACATGAGTAGCTTCGCCCCGGAGTGAGCGGCCACCGGGATCAAAGCCGCCGCCGCATGAGCATTGGCGGTCACATCCCCCGGGACGGCGGAAGTCTGGGCGACTGTCACGATCAACGTCTCTTGGGGCACGGCGGCATCCTAGCGTTCGCGGGCTCACCGGCTCCGCGACCAGACCGGGGCTCGTGCGTGCAGCCGGTGAAACGGTCGAGTGGGAGGTGGGCAGGCCCGGTGAGCCGTCGGTTCAGGCGGTGAGCTGGGCGCCGTTGGACACCAGGAGGGCGACGTCGATCGCGGCCACCACGATCGCGGCGGCGAAGGGCGCCTTGGGGGCGCGACCGCCCAGCAGCAGCCCCGCCACCGTGACGGCGCCGGCCGCGACGACCGCGATCCAGGCGGCCACGCCCGCCTCGCCGTACGGGCCGAAGGACAGCAGTGCCGTCGCCGCCAGCAGGGGCAGCGGGACCAGGACGGAGACGAGGACAGGCCCGAGCCGCTGCGGCAGTCCGCGCACGCCGGCCGCGAGGTCGGCCCAGATGTCGGGCAGCACGTTCGCCAGGTGCGCGCCGACGCCGAGGAGCGCGGCGGCCAGGACCGCCCACCACGCGGGCCACGGCCGTCCCGGCAGGCCGAGCGTCACGAAGGCGGGCAGCGCGCCGAACCCTACGGCGTACGGCAGCCAGGACAGGACGGTGGCCTTCACGCCGAGGTCGTAGGCCCACGCCGCCCCGACGCCCGCCAGGTGGACGCCGCCCGCGGCCCAGCCCGAGGCCAGCGACAGCGGCACGCAGAGCGCCAGCGCGACGATCGCGGCCCCGCGCACGGTCCTGACGTTCACCATGCCCGCCACGATCGGCTTGCCGGTCCGCCCCGCGGCCGCGTCGCGGGAGGCGTCGACCGCGTCGTTGCACCAGCCGATCGACAGCTGCCCGGTCAGGACCGCCGCCGCCACCAGCGCGCACCCGGCCGGGTCCCGCCCGCTCGCCACGGCCAGCACGGTGACCAGCACGGTGACCGCGACCACCGGACCCGGATGACAGCTCCCGGCCAGCCCCCCAAGGACCCGTGCAGCGGTGACGGTCAGCCCCCCGAGCACCCGCGCCGCGCTCACTGCCTGTCACCAGCCGATCGTTGGCAGCCGAATCCATGCCGTCCCATGGGCATAGTAGCCACCGGGCAGGGCAGCCTCCCGGGAAGCATCTACCGGAGGGTTACCGATGACCTGGATCGCAGCCGTCCACGGCGTGCTGCCCCCCAACCGCTATCCGCAGCGCGAGCTCACCGACCTGGCCGCCCGCACGTTCCTGCCAGAGGGGGCCGACCGCCGCCTGCTGGACCGGCTGCACACCAGCGCCAGGGTCGAGCAGCGACATCTGGCCCTCCCGCTCGACCAGTACGGCAAGCTCGACGGCTTCGGCGCGGCCAACGACGTGTTCGTCTCGACCGCCGTCGAGCTCGGCGCCGAGGCGGTCGGCGCGGCGCTGGAGGAGGCCGGGCTCGCGCCCGCCGACGTGGACCTCTTCCTGTTCACCTCCGTCACCGGCGTCGCGGCGCCCTCGGTGGAGGCCAGGGTGGCCGGCCGCCTGGGGATGCGGCCCGACGTCAAGCGCGTCCCCGTCTTCGGCCTGGGCTGCGTGGCGGGCGCGGCGGGCATCGCCAGGCTGCACGACTACCTGCTCGGCTGGCCCGATCACGTGGCCGTGCTGCTGTCGGTCGAGCTGTGCTCGCTGACGCTGCAGCGCGGCGACGCCTCCACGGCCAGCCTGGTGGCCAGCTCGCTGTTCGGCGACGGCGCCGCCGCGGTGGTGGCCTGCGGCGCGGGGCGGGAGGGGCACGGGCCCCGCGTGATCGCCACGCGCAGCCACCTGTATCCGGACTCCGAGCACGTCATGGGGTGGGAGGTCAGGGACAGCGGCTTCGGCGTGGTGCTCGACGCGGGCGTCCCCGACGTCGTGCGCAGCTACCTCGCCGACGACGTCCACGGCTTCCTGTCCGACCACGGCCTGACCGCCGACGAGGTGACGGCTTGGGTGTGCCATCCGGGCGGCCCGAAGGTGCTGGACGCGGTGGCCGACGCCCTCGACCTGCCGCCGGACGCCCTGGAGCTGACCTGGCGTTCGCTGGCCGCCAACGGCAACCTGTCGTCGGCCTCGGTGCTGCACGTGCTGCGCGACACGCTGCGCCTGCGTCCGCCGCGGCCCGGCACGGCCGGGCTGCTCGTCGCGATGGGCCCGGGGTTCTGCTCCGAGCTCGTCCTGCTGCGCTGGTAGCCGCCGATGCCGTGGTACGCGCTTCTGGTGCTGCTCGTGGGCGTCGAACGCCTCGCCGAGCTCGTCGTCGCACGCCGTAACACCCGCTGGAGCATGGCGCGCGGCGGGCTCGTGTACGGCCGGCGCCACTACCCGTGGATGGTGGCGCTCCACACGGGGCTGCTGGCCGGGTGCCTGCTGGAGGTGTACGCCGTCGGCAGGCTGTTCGTCCCGGCGCTCGGCTGGCCGATGCTGGCCCTGGTGCTCGCCTCGCAGGCGCTGCGCTGGTGGTGTGTCAGGGCGCTCGGGCCGCGATGGAACACCCAGGTGATCGTGGTGCCGGGGCTGCCCGCGGTGCGCAGCGGGCCGTACCGGCTGGGCTGGCTGCGTCACCCCAACTACGTGGCGGTGGTCGTCGAGGGGATCGCGTTGCCGCTCGTCCACACCGCCTGGGTCACCGCGCTGGTGTTCACCGTTGCCAACGCCGTCCTGCTGGGGGTGCGGATCCGGTGCGAGAACGCGGCTCTGGCCACGCTGCCGACGTGATCGACATCATCGTGGCGGGCGGCGGCCCCGCGGGCCTGGCGACCGCCATCCACGCCGCGCTGGCGGGGATGGACGTCGTGGTCGTCGAGCCGCGCGCCACGCCCGTCGACAAGGCGTGCGGCGAGGGCCTCATGCCGGGCGGGGTCGCCGCCCTGCGGGCGATGGGGGTGGAGGTCGGCGGCCACCCGCTGCTCGGGATCGACTACGTCCAGGCGGCGACCCGCGCGCGGGCCCGCTTCGGCGGCGCGTCCGGCCGCGGCGTGCGCCGTACCGCGCTGCACGCGGCCCTGTCGGCGCGGGCGGCCGAGCTGGGCGTGCCGGTCGTCACCGGCAGGATCACCCGCGTCCGCCAGGACACGCGCGGGGTCGAGGCGGGCGGCCTGCGCGCCCGCTGGCTGGTGGCCGCCGACGGGCTGCACTCCCCGCTGCGCCAGTCACTGCGGCTCGGTCTGCGCGACCCCCGGCCGCACAGGTACGGCCTGCGCAGGCACTACCACGTCGCGCCGTGGTCCGACTTCGTCGAGGTCCACTGGTCGGGGCGGGCGGAGGCGTACGTGACGCCGGTGGGCGACGACCTGGTGGGCGTGGCGGTCCTGAGCGCCGAACGCCGCCACTACGACGAGCACCTGGCGGCCTTCCCCGATCTGCGGCGCAGGCTCACCGGCCCGGCCGCGACGCCGGTCAAGGGCGCGGGGCCGCTACGGCAGCGCGTGCGCAGCAGGGTGGCGGGCCGGGTCCTGCTCGTCGGCGACGCCGCGGGCTACACCGACGCGATCACCGGGGAGGGCGTCAGCCTGGCCGCGCTGTCCGCGCAGGCGCTCGTGGGCTGCCTGGCGGCCGGACGTCCCCAGGACTACGAGCGCGCGTGGCGGCGGCTCTCGCGTACCCACCGCCTGCTCACCGGGGCACTGCTGGGCGTCGCACGCAGCCCGTGCGCGGCCCGCCTGGTGGTGCCCGCCGCCGCCCGCCTGCCCGCGCTGTTCACCACGGTGGTGCGCACCCTCGCCTGATTGGACCTCAGCAGCAGCTCGAGAAGGCCCTGAAGAGCACATCCTGAAGATCGCCGCATATGCTCGGCAGGTATGCGGTTCTCTGAACGAGTCCTGGACCTCTTCGGCGAGGACGCCGTCTGGTCCGACGACCACGAGGGCATGAGCGGTCACCTGCTGCGGGTCAGCAGCGCGTCGGGGGTCTTCTACGTCAAGCACGGGTCCGTCGCGGAGGCGGAGTACGAGCGCCTGCGCTGGCTGAAGCACTGGATGGCGGTGCCCGACATCGTGGCCTTCGACCAGGACGCGCTGGTGCTGGCCGATGTGGGCTGGCCGAGCCTCGAACGCAGGGCGCCGGCCGACATCGGCGCGATCATGGGCAGGGTGCTGCGCGAGCTGCATGCCGTACCGATCGAGGAGTGCCCCTTCGACGAGGGCCTGACGGTACGGCTGGCGCGCGCGGAGCAGCGGCTGGAGGCCGGGCTGGTCGACGCGGACGACTTCGACGACGACCACGCGGACCTGAGCCCGCGGCAGGTCTACGACCGCCTGCTCGCCGACCGGCCCGCCCACGAGGACCTGGTCGTCGCCCACGGCGACTACACCCCGAGCAACGTGCTCGTCTCCCGCGACGGGCGGCCGGTGCTGATCGACGTGGGCGGGCTCGGCGTCGCCGACCGCTACCTGGACCTGGCGATCGCGCTGCGCGACCTGGGCGAGGACTTCGGCGAGTCCGCCGTCGACGACTTCCTCACGGCCTACGGGCTGGAGGAGGTCGACCGGCGGCGGCTCGACTACTACCGGCTGCTGGACGAGATGTTCTGAGAGTACGGCCGCAGACATGCGTGAGCGCCCCGCCCAGCACTCTGGGCGGGGCGCTCGCCCGCTAACGGGACCTCTTGCATAAAACCGGTCTTGACATCCGCAATCCACGCCCGCACTCTGTTGCGTATAGCGCGAGATGTTTCTCTTTGCGAAACCGAGGTGTGACACGATGATTCCAGCGTGCCCACTTGCATCACTGCCGCGGGGCGAGGCCGTCCGGGTGGAGGCCGATCCGCCCATCGCCGTCTTCCATACCGAGGACGGCGAGATCCTCGCCATCGACGACACCTGCACGCATCAGGATGCCTCGTTGGCCGACGGCTGGCTCGAGGGATGCGAGATCGAATGCCCGCTGCACGCCTCGCGGTTCGATCTGCGCACCGGCCAGGTTGACGCGCCCCCGGCCAAGCGTCCCGTCCGTACCCACCAGGTGGTGGTCGAGGACGACGTCATCTATGTCGTGCCCTCCGACGAGGAGCCGAACCTGCCGCCAGGGGTCGCCCTCAAGGGGCAGGCGTGAACACCGCAGGCGTCAACACCGTCTGCGTGGTCGGCGCCTCGCTGGCCGGGCTCCTGACCGCCAGGGCGCTGCGTGGCCAGGGCTACACGGGCCGCCTGGTGCTGGTCGGCGAGGAGCGGCACCGGCCGTACGACCGGCCGCCGCTGTCCAAGGACTTCCTCAAGGGCGCCATCGGCGAGGCCGACCTCGCCCTGGAGGGCGAGGGCGAGGAGCTCGACATCGAGTGGCGGCTCGGCGTCGCCGCCACCGCGCTCGACGCCGCCGCCCGCCGCGTCACGCTGAGCGACGGCACCTCCATCAGGGCCGACGGCATCGTGATCGCCACCGGCGCGGCCGCCCGCGAGCTGCCGGGCTCGCGCGGGCTGGCCGGCGTCCACACGCTGCGCACACTCGACGACGCCCGCGCGCTCCGCGGCGACCTGGAGAGCGCGCGGCGGATGGTCGTGATCGGCGGCGGCTTCATCGGCGCCGAGGTGGCCGCGACCGCCAGAGACCTCGGGCTCGACGTCACGCTCGTGGAGTCGGGGACCGCGCCGCTGGCCGGCGTCCTCGGCCAGTCGATGGCCGAGGCGATCGCCACGCTGCACGAGCGGCGCGGCGTGCGCCTGGTGCGCGGCGCGTACGTGACGGAGCTGACGGGCACGGAACTGGGGGGCACGGAACTGGGGGGCACGGAACTGGGGGGCACGGGACGGGTGGACGGCGTACGGCTGGCCGACGGCACCCACCTGCCCGCCGACGTCGTGGTCGTAGGGATCGGCGCGATACCCAACACCTCGTGGCTGGAGGGCAGCGGCATCGAGCTCGGCGACGGCGTGGTCTGCGACGAGGGCGGCGGCACCTGCGTGCCCGGCATCGTCGCGGTGGGCGACTGCGCGGCCTGGTTCGACCCGGCCCAGGGCCGCCATCACCGGGTCGAGCACTGGACCGGCGCCAGGCAGCGGGCCGCCGTCGCGGCGGCGACGCTGCTGTCGGGCGGCACCGCCAGGCCCGAGCCCGCGCGCCCCGCCTACTTCTGGTCCGACCAGTACGACATCAAGATCCAGTTCATCGGGCACGCCAGTGCCGCCGACTCGGTGACCGTGGAGGAGGGCGACCCCGCCGACCACAGCTTCCTCGCCGTCTACCGGCAGGGCGAGCGCCCTGTCGCGGTGCTGGGAGTCAACCAGGTCAGGTTGTTCACCCGCTGGCGCCGACACATGGAGACCGCGCCGGTCCAGGCCGGCTGACACAGGAGTGAATCATGGCTCATGAAGTACGCGGCGTGGTCGCGACGGGCAAGGGCAAGCCGGTAAGCCTGGAGACGATCATCGTCCCCGACCCCGGGCCCGGTGAGGCGCTGGTGAAGGTGCAGGCGTGCGGCGTCTGCCACACCGACCTGCACTACCGCGAGGGCGGCATCAGCGACGACTTCCCGTTCCTGCTCGGCCACGAGGCGGCGGGCGTGGTGGAGGCCGTCGGCCCCGACGTCACCGACGTCGCCGTGGGCGACTTCGTCATCCTCAACTGGCGCGCGGTGTGCGGCTCCTGTCGCGCCTGCCTGCGGGGCCGCCCGCAGTACTGCTTCGCCACCCACAACGCCACGCAGAAGATGACGCTGAAGGACGGCACCCCGCTCAGCCCCGCCCTCGGGATCGGCGCCTTCGCCGAGAAGACGCTGGTGGCGGCCGGGCAGTGCACCAAGGTCGATCCCGCAGCCGCGCCCGCCGCGGCGGGGCTGCTCGGCTGCGGCGTGATGGCCGGCCTCGGCGCGGCGGTGAACACCGGCGCGGTCAGCCGCGGTGACTCGGTCGCGGTGATCGGCTGCGGCGGCGTCGGCAACGCGGCGATCGCCGGAGCGCGCCTGGTCGGGGCCACCACGATCATCGCGGTGGACGTCGACGACCGCAAGCTCGCCTGGGCGCGCGACTTCGGCGCCACCCACACGGTCAACGCCAAGGAGAGCGACCCGGTCGAGGCGGTCAGGGAACTCACCGGCGGGTTCGGCGCCGACGTGGTGATCGACGCGGTCGGCCGCCCCGAAACCTTCAAGCAGGCCTTCTACGCCCGCGACCTGGCCGGGACCGCCGTGCTCGTCGGCGTGCCCACCCCCGAGATGACGCTGGAGCTGCCCCTGCTCGACGTCTTCGGCCGCGGCGGCGCGCTGAAGTCCAGCTGGTACGGCGACTGCCTGCCCAGCCGCGACTTCCCCATGCTGATCTCCCTCTACCTGCAGGGCCGCTTCGACCTCGACGCCTTCGTCACCGAGACCATCGCCCTCGACCAGGTGGAGGACGCCTTCGCCAAGATGCACCACGGCGACGTGCTGCGCTCGGTGGTGGTGCTGTGATGCGCGTCGAACGCCTGGTCACCTCGGGGACGTTCAGCCTGGACGGCGGGACCTGGGACGTCGACAACAACGTGTGGCTGCTCGGCGACGACGACCAGGTGCTGGTCATCGACGCCGCCCACGACGCCGACGCGATCGCGGCAGCGGTCGGCGACCGCAGGCTCGTGGGCATCGTGTGCACGCACGCCCACGACGACCACGTGAACGCCGCGCCCGCGCTGGCCGCCCGCACCGGCGCGCCCGTCCTGCTGCACCCCGACGACTCGGTGCTGTGGAAGCTCACCCACCCGGTCGCCGCTCCCGACCGGGCGCTGGCCAACGGGCAGATCATCAGGGTCGGCGACAGCGCCGTCCACGTCCTGCACACTCCTGGGCACGCTCCGGGCGCGGTCTGCCTGTACGTGCCCGAGCTGGGCGTCCTGTTCTCCGGCGACACGCTCTTCCAGGGCGGTCCAGGGGCCACGGGCAGGTCGTACAGCGACTTCCCGACGATCATCTCGTCGATCAGCCGAACACTGCTCACCCTGCCGGCCGAGACCGTGGTCCACACCGGGCACGGCGGCGACACCAGCATCGGGGCCGAGGCCCCGCAGCTCGAGGACTGGATTCGCCGAGGACACTGACCCGGCCCGTATCAGAGGAGTACTCCCGTGACCACCTCAAGCACCGCCCCCACCTCCAGCGTGATCCCCACCCTGCCCGGCCACTACTACACCGATCAGGAGCTGTTCGCGCGGGAGCAGAAGAACATCTTCGAGGCGATGTGGTTCTGCGTGGTGCGCTCGTCCGACCTGCCGAAGCCGGGCTCGTTCAAGACGGTCCAGGTCGGCAGCGAGAACATCCTGGTCACCAGGGCGCGCGACAAGTCGGTGCGCGCCTTCTTCAACGTCTGCCGGCACCGCGGCGCGCAGCTGTGCGCCGAGGAGTCCGGCGAGGTCAAGCGGGCCTTCCAGTGCATGTACCACGCGTGGACCTACGACCTCGACGGCAAGCTGATCGCGGCGCCCAACCTCACGAAGATGGCCGACCTCGACCGTGTCGAGTACGGCCTGGTCAAGGTGCACGTCCGGGAGTGGCTCGGCTATGTGTGGGTCTGCCTGGCCGATGAGCCTCCCTCCTTCGAGGAGGACGTGCTCGGCGCCGTGACCGAGCGGCTCGGCGCCCTCGACCTGATCGACAACTACGACGTGGCGGCGCTCGAGGTCGGCCGCAGGATCGTCTACGACGTGAAGGCCAACTGGAAGCTCATCATCGAGAACTTCATGGAGTGCTACCACTGCGCCACGATCCACCCCGAGCTGACCGAGGTGCTGCCGGAGTTCGCCGACGGCTACGCGGCGCAGTACTTCGTCGGGCACGGCGCGGAGTTCGGCGAGGAGATCCAGGGCTTCACCGTGGACGGCTCCGAGGGGCTCGACCGCATCCCCGGCGTGAGCGAGGATCAGGACAGGCGCTACTACGCGATCACGATCAAGCCCCAGGTCTTCATCAACCTGGTGCCCGACCACGTCATCGTGCATCGTATGTTTCCATTGGCGGTCGACAGGACCGTCGTCGAGTGTGACTGGCTCTATCTTCCCGACGTGGTGGCGAGCGGAAAGGACCTGGACAAGTCCGTGGAGCTCTTCCACCGCGTCAACGAGCAGGACTTCGAGGCGTGCGAGCGCTGCCAGCCCGCGATGGGCTCGCGCACGTACGCCAAGGGCGGCGTGCTCGTGCCGAGCGAGCACCACATCGGCGCCTTCCACGAATGGGTACAGAACAGGATCGGCTGACAGTGGTGAGAAAGGCCCCGCGCGACGACGCCGGCGACGAGGGCATGCGGGTCGGCCCGCCCAAGGACTGGGCGGGCGGGCTGCCCGCCGTGGCTCATGCGATGGACACCGCCTACCGCCAGATGGGGGTGGGCCGCACCGCGCTGACGCTGCTCCAGGTCAACCAGAAGCGCGGCTTCGACTGCCCGGGGTGCGCCTGGCCCGAGGGTGAGCACCGCAGCCCCGCCGAGTTCTGCGAGAACGGCGCCAAGGCGGTCGCCGAGGAGGCCACCACGCGCAAGGTCGGGCGGGAGTTCTTCGCCGCCCATCCGGTGAGCGAGCTGGCCGTCCGCAGCGACCACTGGCTCGGCCAGCAGGGCAGGCTCACCGAGCCGATGCACAAGCCCGCGGGCGCCGACCACTACGTGCCGATCGCGTGGGAGGCCGCCTTCGAGATCATCGCCAGGGAGTTGCGCGCTCTCGACGGTCCCGACGAGGCGGTCTTCTACACCTCGGGCCGCACCTCCAACGAGGCCGCCTTCGCCTACCAACTGCTCGTGCGCCGCTTCGGCACCAACAACCTGCCCGACTGCTCCAACATGTGCCACGAGTCGAGCGGCTCGGCGCTCAACCAGACGCTCGGCATCGGCAAGGGCACGGTGTCGCTGGAGGACCTGCACCGGGCCGAGCTCATCTTCGTGGTGGGCCAGAACCCCGGCACCAACCATCCCCGCATGCTGACGGCGCTGGAGCGGGCCAAGCGCGCGGGGGCGCGGATCGTCGCGGTCAACCCGCTGCCCGAGGCGGGCCTGCTGCGCTTCAAGAACCCGCAGAAGGCCTCCGGTCTCGGCCGGGGCACCTCGCTGGCCGACCGCTTCCTGCAGATCCGCCTCAACGGCGACATGGCGCTGTTCCAGGCTCTGTCCCTGCTCCTGATCGACTCCGCCGACCAGGAGTTCATCGAACGGCACACGCACGGGTTCGAGGAGTGGGAACGCGGCGTGCGCGGGCTCGACTGGGCCGAGGTGCTGGAGGCCACCGGCCTGACCAGGGCCGAGCTGGAGGCGACGGCCGAGGACGTGCGCGCGGCCGGATCGGTCGTCGTGTGCTGGGCGATGGGGCTGACGCAGCACCGCAACTCCGTGGCCACGATCAGGGAAGTGGTCAACTTCCTGCTGCTGCGCGGCAACGTCGGCAGGAGCGGCGCGGGCGTCTGCCCAGTGCGCGGCCACTCCAACGTCCAGGGCGATCGGACCATGGGCATCTACGAGAAGCCGTCGCAGGTCTTCCTCGACGCGCTGGGCAAGGAGTTCGGCTTCTCGCCGCCCGCCCACCACGGCCTCGACACCGTGGAGGCGATCCGCGCCATGCGCGACGGGGCGGCCAAGGTGTTCGTCGGCATGGGCGGCAACTTCGTCAGGGCCACGCCCGACAGCGACGTCACCGAGGCGGCGCTGCGCCGTACGAGGCTGACGGTGCAGGTCTCCACCAAGCTCAACCGCTCCCACGCGGTGTGCGGCGAGGAGGCGCTCATCCTGCCGACGCTGGGCCGTACCGAACGCGATCCCGCAGGCTACGTGACCGTTGAAGACTCGATGGGCCTGGTGCACGCCTCCCGCGGCAGGCTCAAGCCCGCCTCGGCGGGCCTGCTGTCGGAGGTGGCGATCGTCTGCGGGCTGGCCGAGGCGCTCTTCGGCGACGATCCGCACGTGCCGTGGGCGGACTTCGAGCGCGACTACGGCGCGATCAGAGACCGCGTGTCGCGGGTGATCCCGGGCTTCGAGGACTTCAACGCCCGCGCGCTCACCGGCTTCGCGCTGCCCAACGCGCCACGCGACGAGCGCAGGTTCCCGACGGCGACGGGGAAGGCCAACTTCACCGTCAACGAGCTGGAGGTGCTGCGGGTCCCGCCGGGCCGCCTGCTGCTGCAGACGGTCAGGAGCCACGACCAGTACAACACCACGATCTACGGGCTCGACGACCGCTACCGGGGGGTCAAGGCGGGCCGCAGGGTCGTCTTCGTCCATCCCGACGACCTGGCCGAGCGCGACCTCGCCGACGGCGACCTGGTCGACCTGGTCAGCGAGTGGCCGGACGGCGAGCGCAAGGCCGACGCGTTCAGGGTGATCGCCTACCCGACGGCGCGCGGCTGCTGCGCGGCCTACTTCCCCGAGACCAACGTGCTGGTGCCGCTCGACTCGGTGGCCGAGACGTCCAACACCCCGACCTCCAAGAGCGTGGTCGTACGGCTGGAGCGGGCTAGTACTACATGGCTAGATCGCACGAGGTGATCGATCGGTTTCCCTGCGCGAGAAGGCTGGGGTATGTGACTGTGCTGGCGTGCCCCAGCCTCA
>NZ_JBHZBH010000029.1:0-121748 GCF_042754765.1 Nonomuraea sp. NPDC059194
ACCGTGTCATCCGGCTTGATCCGATCGGCGCCGGTCGCGTTCTCATCCACCACGAACCCGCCACCCACCGAGAAGTACACCTTCTCCCGCACCACGGCCCCGGAGGCGTCGAAGGCGGTGAACCGCATCCCGTTCGGATGCTCCGGCAACGAGATCTTCCGCTCGAAGACGAGGTCCTCGCCCACCACGAACGGGATCTCCTGCTCGCCGAACAGCCGGATCCGGCCCGAGGCGCGCATCTCGGCCAGCCGCGCCTCCACCCCGTCGACGTCCACCGACTCCGGCTTGTCCCCCGACAGGCCCAGCAGCACCGCCTTGTCGCTGCCGTGCCCCTTACCGGTCAGCCCGAGCGAGCCGTACAGGATCGCCTCCACCCGCGCCACCCGCTCCAGCAGCCCGTCGGCCTGCAGCCCGCGCGCGAACCTGTGGGCGGCCGCCATCGGCCCGCCGGTGTGCGAACTCGACGGACCGATACCGATCTTGAAGAGGTCGAAGACGCTGATCGCCATTGATGCAGCCCATTCTCGGGAGTGCCGGGGTCCTGGCCGGACCCCGGCGGGTGTGTCAGTTGTCGCCTGACGTGAGCGCGGTGTACTCCTCCGCGCTCAGCAGGTCCTCGGGGTCGCCGGACAGGCGCACCCTGAACATCCAGCCCTCGCCGTACGGCTCGCTGTTGACCAGGTCGGGCTTGTCCACGACGGCCTGGTTGACCTCGACGATCTCACCGGCCACCGGGGCGTAGATCTCGCTCACGGACTTCGTCGACTCGACCTCGCCGACCGAGTCACCGGCCTCGAACGTCGCCCCGACCTCGGGGAGCTGCACGTAGACCACGTCGCCAAGCGCCTCGGCCGCGTAGGCGGTGATGCCCACCGTCACGGTCATACCGTCGTCGAGGCCGGCGATCCACTCGTGCTCCTTGGTGTAGCTCAGGTCGTCAGGGATGGTGCTCACTTGTTCCTCCTGTAGAAAGGCAGCTCAACCAGGTCAACAGCTTCTTGGCTGCCCCGGATGTCAACGGCCAGACCTTCTTGTATTCCAGTGTCCACGTACGCCATCGCGATGGGCTTGCCGAGGGTCTGCGACGGAGCGCCGCTGGTCACCTCGCCCACGACGGCACCGTCCTTGGTGACCGGGAACCCGTGGCGGGGCACCCGGCGGCCCGTCGCGACCAGGCCGACGAGGCGGCGGCGCGGCGGAACGTCCTTGACGGGCTCGAGCGCGGCCCTGCCGACGAAGTCGCCGGGCTTGTCGAACTTCACCACGCGGCCGAGGCCCGCGTCGAACGGCGTGAGCGAGGCGTTGAGCTCGTTGCCGTACAGCGGCATGCCGGCCTCGAGGCGGAGCGTGTCGCGGCTGGACAGGCCCGCGGGCATGATCCCGTACGGCTCGCCCGCCTTGGTCAGCGCGTGCCACAGCGCGACGGCGTCGGCGTTGCGGACGAACAGCTCGAAGCCGTCCTCGCCGGTGTAGCCGGTGCGGGCGATCAGCGCCTCGGCGCCGGCGACGGTGCCGGGCAGGCCCGCGTAGTACTTCAGGCCCTCGAGGTCGGCGTCGGTGAGCGTGGAGAGGATCTCCTGGGCGCGGGGGCCCTGGACGGCGATGAGCGCGTACTGGTCGGAGCGGTCGTCGACGACGGCGTCGAACCGCTCGGCGCGCTCGGTGAGCCGCTCGGTGACCATGAGGTAGTTGGAGGCGTTGGCGACGACCATGAACTCCTCGTCGGCCAGCCGGTAGACGATGAGGTCGTCGAGCACGCCGCCGCGCTCATCGACGATCATGGTGTAGCGGGCGCGACCCGGCACGAGCGCGGACAGGTGGCCGACGAGCGCGTAGTCGAGCGCCTGGCCGGCCTGCGGGCCCGTCACGAAGATCTCGCCCATGTGGGACAGGTCGAACAGCCCGGCCCGCTCGCGGACGGCGTTGTGCTCGGCTGACTCGCTTCCGTAGCGCAGCGGCATGAGCCAGCCGGCGAAGTCGGTCAGCGTCGCACCGAGACTCTCGTGTACGTCTCGTAGCGGTGTCGGTCGGGACATTGTTCGCACCTCAGAATGGGTCGGATGCCAGGATCCTCCCCCTCTGTCATCGGTGCCTGAGAGCTTCGCCCGGGTCTATACCGGACTTTCACCTTCGGCGAGGCCCCGCAGGCCTGCTTTCCAGAGGTCACCTGGCCCGCGCGGTCCTTTGCCTTGAGAGGTTCGCGGGGAGGGCTTGCTCCTTCAGGGGCCCTGGCCGGGTGCCAGGACGCTCTCCCGCGTGGGTTCATCGGTGTCTGTAGGCAAGACTAGTACGGAATGGGCCGCCAAGGGAAAGGTGCGGGCGGGGGGACTCGAACCCCCACAGTGTCTCCACCAACAGGACCTAAACCTGCCGCGTATGCCTATTTCGCCACGCCCGCGCATCCGGCATCAGCTTAGCGCCCGGGCAACGGCGGAGATACTGGTTTGCGATCAAGCCGACTGGCTTGATCGCAAACATCAGGCCAGGCCGAGCTTCTTCTTCAGGCTCTCCACGTGGCCGGTGGCCTTCACGTTGTAGAGGGCCTGCTCGATCTTCCCGTCGGCGTCGATGACGAAGGTCGAACGGATCACGCCGACGACCTCCTTGCCGTACAGCTTCTTGGTGCCGTAGGCGCCGTACGCCTTGTGGACCTCGAGGTCGACGTCCGACAGCAGCGGGAAGGTCAGCGCGTCGCGCTCGGCGAACTTCACCAGCTTGTCGGTCTTGTCCTTCGACACGCCGAGCACGACGAAGCCCTCGTCGGTCAGCCGGCCGAGGTTGTCGCGGAAGTCGCACGCCTGCTTGGTGCATCCGGGCGTCATCGCGGCCGGGTAGAAGTACAGGATGACGCGCTTGCCGCGGTAGGCGTCGAGGGAGACGGCCTCGCCGTCGGCCACGGGGAGCGTGAAGTCCGGAGCGGCGTCTCCTGGCTGGAGCTTGGTTTCGGTCACGGCCTCAACCTAACCCAGCCACGGCCTCGACCTAACCCCGGTCACGGCCTCGACCTGACAACCCAGCCACCGGTCCGGCCTGACCTCCGGCCGAAGGGACACGTTCGCCCGCTGTGCCGTACGGCGGCGCGACCTGACAGACTGATCACCCTGAGAGAGGAGAGCCATGGCCGACACCGACCCTGATGAGCTGGAGCGCAGGATCGCGCGGACGCGCGCCGAGCTCGCGCAGACCGTCGACGCCATCGCCGACAGGGTGAGCCCCAAGCGGGTGGCCCAGCGGAGCATGGACGAGGTCAAGTCGAGGGCCGAGCATTTCGTGGCGTCGGTCGGCGACCTCGTGGGGGTGACGCCCAGGCCGGTGCGGTTCGGTGAAGAGCCCGACGACCTGTGGGAGGACGAGCGGCCCATCGGGTCGGCCCTGATCGCCGTGGGCGCGGTGCTGGTGGTGGGCGCGGCGATCGTCCTGTGGCGCAGGAGCCGCCGGAGGTGAGCCCGGAGCCGCACGAGGTGAGCCCGGCGCGGGAGGTGAGCCCGGAGCCGCCGAAGGTGAGCCCGGCGGCGCGGGAGGTCGGTCAGAGGAAGGTCTTGCCCTCGCCCCGGTAGGTCGGGACCTCCTCGACGACCTTGTCCCCCTCCACCAGCAGCAGCGACGCGAAACGCTCGCACAGCTCGCCCGCCTTGGCGTGGCGGAACCACACCCTGTCGCCGACGCGCAGGTCTTCGGCGGGCTGGCCGAGCAGCGGGGTCTGCACCTCGCCCGCGCCCTCGTCGCTGGAGTAGCGCAGCCCCGCGGGCAGGTACGGCTGGGGCAGCCGCGAGGGGCCGGGCGCTCCCGAGGCGAGGTAGCCGCCGCCGAGCACGGTCACCACGTCGAGCGCGGGACGCCGCACGACCGGCAGCGCGAACAGCGCGGCGGGGCGCCCGCTGAAGCCGCGGTAGAAGTCGAAGAGCCTGGGGTGGAAGAAGCCCGAGCCGGCCGCGCACTCGGTGACGGCCTTCTCCCTGACCGTGCGGTCGATGCTGCCCGTGCCGCCGCCGTTGACGAACTCCAGGTCGGCCAGTTGCCTGACGGCGTTGACGATGCGGCCGCGCCGTACGATCAGCTCGCGGGCCGAGCGGGCCTGCATCAGCCTGATGACGCGGGCGAAGGCCGCGTTGCCCGGCGGGTCGTCGCCGACGCCGGCGATCTGCGCCTCGTAGGCCATGAGGCCGACCAGGCGGAAGGCGGGCCGCTTGGCGATCTCGGCGGCCAGGTCGGCGGCGTGGACGGGCTCGCGGACCGGCGAGCGCAGCGCTCCGGCGCGGAACCGCCCACCAAAGGCGACATATCCGGCGTCGAGGTCGAGGCAGAGCCGGAGCACGGGAGCGCTGTCCGGGATCGCCGACTCGATGAAGTCGAGGTGCTCGGTGGAGTCGACCATGAGCGTGATCTCCCGCGCGGCCTCCTCGGAGGCGGCCAGCGCGACCAGCGCCGCCCGGTCGGCGGTGGGATAGGCGACCAGCACGTCGGTGATGCCCTGGGAGACCAGCCACAGCGCCTCGGGCAGGGTGAAGGCCATGACGCCGCGGAAGCCGTCCATGGCGAGGATGCGCTCGAGGATCGGGCGCGACCTGATCGACTTGCTCGCCACCCTGATCGGCTTGCCACCGGCCCGGCGGACGAGGCTGTCGGCGTTGCCGCGCAGCGCCTCCAGATCGAGGATCGCGAAGGGCGGCTCGAACGCGGCGGTGGCCCTGTCGTAGCGCTGGCGGTCGTCCATAGAAGCAGGGTAATACCGATTGCCGTCGGCAAAGATCCGGCAAACCGGCGGCGGGGACGGCTTTATGGCCTGACGGGTCCCTGTACCTCTGGTCGGTGTGACGACAACACTCCAGGAGCGCTCGCCGAGCGGCCCGGTTGCGAGCGTGCGCGAGACGCCGCGCCGCCGGGCGGCCAGGGTGCTCAGACCGGCGCGCACCCCCGCCGGCGTGGCGGTGGCCCTCACGATGTCGGCCGGGTTCTCGCTGGTGGCGGCCGAGGTCCTGGCCACGCTGACGGGCGGCGGGCTCGACCTCGTGCCGGTCGACGCGACTGTCGCCATGGCGGCAGGCACGTCGTGGTCCGACCCCGCCCTGATGCTGGGGGCGATGGGCGTGGCCGCCGTCGGAGTGGTGCTGCTGGGGCTCGCCCTGGTGCCCGGCAGGTGCCGGATGGTGGCGCTGGAGACCGCCGATGCGCGGATCGTCATGGCCATCACCAGGACGGGCCTGCGCAGGACGCTGAAGTCCGTCGCCGAGGACGTCGACGGGGTGCGCAGCGTGCGGGTACGGCTGCGCCGCCGGCTGATCGAGGTCACGGTCGTCTCCGAGGCCGAGCGTTCGGGCGAGATGCTGCGCCGTACGGGTGCGGCGGTCGGCGAGCGGCTGAACGGGCTCGGCGCGATGTGCGCGGGCGAGGTCGTGGTGCGGCTGCGCAGGAAGGGCCTGTGATGCGGCCCTACTCGGGCAACAGGATCGGGCTCGGCGTCGTCGGCGCGCTGTTGCTGGGCGCGGGCGCGTACGCCTACCTGCGCGGCGCGGGCCTGCTCGGCAGGGGCAGGAACGCGAGGGTCCTGGGCGACGACGTCACCGGCTACGTCGCCGCGCACCCGTGGATCTTGTGGGGCATCGCGCTCGCCCTGGTGCTGGCGGCCATGCTGGCCACCCGGTGGCTGTTCAAGGCGCTCGGCTGGGGCAGGCTCGGCCACCGTTCCGGCACGGGTACGGCGCTGCTGTGCGTCGGGCTGAAGGACGTGGACGGCATCGGCCGTACCAGTGTGCGGGTGGTGGACCAGGACCGGCTGCGGATGGCGGTGACCTGTCCCGCCACCGCCGACGTGGGCGCGGTGGTGACCAAGCTGGACCGCGAGATCGTCGGCAGGGTCCGCCGCGACGTCGGCGACAACGACATGGGCGCGATCGTCCGCGTGCACGTCCGCCGCTGACCGCCCGCCCTGCGGGCGCCGGTGTATCAGGCCTGGTGGAAGCGCCATGGCCGGATACACCGCAAAGTCATAGGAAATGTTGGTTTACTAAGGCTCTAACTCTCGCGGTCCACTGGGGACACCTACACCCCAAGGAGCACGAGATTGGCATCCTCCCCCTCGTGAACGAGGGGGATTCCAACCCGTTCCTACGCAGGCAGGAGGACGGGTTGAGGTTCGCGGTTCATCCGCCCCGGCAACCCGGAGCGTCCCCGCGCAGCCACCGCATGCCCTGCGGCGGTATCACGCATGTTCTTGGACGCGTTCACGTCGGCATGGTCCAGCCACCCGCAGGCCACGCACAGGAAGAGAGCTTGACTCTCGCGACTCTCCCTGGCGATGTGCTCGCAGGCGTTGCAGGTCTGCGACGTGTAACGCGGATCGATCTTCCGGACGCGATCGGGAGCCTTGTGCTCCAGCCGCTGCACGAGCCCGCCCCATCCGGCAGCGAGGATGCCCCGGTTCAGGCCCGCCTTCTGCCGGACGTTCCTACCCGGCGCCTCGACGGTGCCCCGCGCCGAACGGGTCATGTTCGAGATCTTCAGGTCTTCGACGGCGATCACGTCGAACCGGCGCGCGAGATCGGTGCTGGTCTTCTCCACCCAATCCTTGCGCCGGTCGCTCTCGCGCGCCTTCAGCCTCGCGATCGCGGCCTTGATCTTGCCGCGCCGCTTGGAGCCGCGCCTGGCGCGGGCCAGCCTGCGCTCCAGACGTCGCAGCCGCGTCTTCTCCGTCTCGCGCAAACCAGGCGCGTTCAGCAGCTCGCCCGTGGACAGCGCCGCGCTGACGGCCACGCCACGGTCGACGCCCACCGCCTCTCCCGTGCCCGGTGCCGGTATCGGCTCGGGGACGGCGGCGAAGGCGACATGCCAGCGCCCCGCCCGATCCAGGGTGACCCGGTAGGACTTCACCCCTCCGGGCACGGCACGCGACCAGCGGAACCGCACCCACCCCACCTTGGGAATCTTCACCTGGCCCACATGCCGGGAGACGCGGCGCACATCGCCCGCCTTGACCGCGATGATCCGAAAGCCTTCGTGCCGTCCGGCCTTGCGCCACGTCGGCCGCCGATGCGTCCCGGCGAAGAAGTTCGCCATCGCCTGGGCGAAGTCCTTGAGCGCCTGCTGCTGGACGGTCACCGACCCCGCCGCCAGCCACGGATGGGCCGCCCGCGCCTCGGTCAGCTGACGGCACTGCCCGGCGAACCCCGGCGCGCTCTTCCGACCCGGAGCCCAATGCGCGTGCTGCTCCACCGCCAGATTCCACACGAACCGGGCATGCCCGCAATGCTCCAACAACACCGCCTCCTGGGCGGGCGTCGGCTGGAGCCGGTAGCGGGACACGCCGATCAACCTACCGACCGCCACCGACAAATTCAGGAGATCACAGTGATCCACCGCTCCGCGTTTCCTCCCCGCCCCACGCTGAGCACGCAGGTCACCTCGGGCGACCCGCAGAGCGTCACGCTGTCGGCGGCCGACGTGCCCAGTGGGGTCACCGTCACCATCACCCCGCAGACGATCACCTCGGGCCAGACGGCGACGGTGACGGTCGCCACGACCTCGGGTACGGCGCCGGGGGCGTACCCGATCACCGTCAACGCCGACGGGACGGCCGCCGACCACTCGGCGCGCTTCACGCTGACGGTCGGCGGCGGGGAGACCACGTGGGCGGCGTGGACGCCGTACGCGGTGGGTGACGTGGTCAGCTACCAGGGCGTCAGGTACCGGTGCAGGATCGCCCACACCTCGCAGCCGGGCTGGGAGCCGCCCAACGTCCCGGCTCTGTGGCTGCCCATCTGATCCCGTTTCTTTCGGGTACGGCAAGCGGGCGGACGGCCACCGGGGTCACCGGTGGCCGTCCGTCCTTCACGCGTACTCCAGCAGGACTCCGGCGGGCCGCCGTCACGTCGAAACGGGATAGGTTGGACGGGATGTCCCCCATGCCCCGCAGGCCCCTCCTTGCCCTGGCGTACCTGGTCCCCGCGCTCGCATTGGCCGCCACGGTCGTCGTCACCAGGACCGTCTCGACCGAGCTGGTCCTGCTCAACGACACGCTCGACCACCCCGTGCTGTTCGGCCTGGCCGCCCTCCTGCTCGGCGGGCTTGCGGTGCGCGAGCTGGTCAGGCCGATCCCCCGGGCAAGAGTCGTCGTGGTCGTCGCGACGATCGCGGGGATGCTCGGCTGGATGGGCTACGGGCTGCGCTGGACGCTGTCCCCCTCCTACGAGGTGGCATCGGTGAAGGGGCCCGGCAGGCTGAGCCTGATCGTGCGGGAGCAGCACGGCCTCTTCGAGTACTCGATGGTCCTCAGCATCCGCGAGGACGCGGGGCTGCTCAGCCGGGAGTGGTCGCTCGGGTGCCCCGGTTTCGACCTGGCCAGGGAGGACCTCCACCACGTCCGGTGGGTGGGGGCGACCAGGGTCGAGGCGCGCATCCCGATGGAGGATGAGGAGGAGCTGGTCGGCGTCGACCTCAACGCCTCGGGCCGCCCCATCGGGACCTGCGACTACGTTGTCAGCCCGTCGTCGGGATCAGAGTAGGGACGGCCCTCCGACTGGTCAGCGACGAACCCAGGCGGTGATCGCCGCCGCGATCGCCTCGGGCTGGTCCTCGGTGGCGTGGTGACCCGCCGGCCCGATGTGCTCGATCTCGAGGCTCGCGATGTTGTCCTTGCACCAGGCGGCCGCCTCAGGGGTGATGAGCAGGGTCGGGGAGGAGTCGAAGGTCAGCAGCAGCTTGGGGACGTCCGTGCTGGCGGCCAGCCAGGCGTCGTAGGCGATGACCCGTTCGGCCACGTCGGCGGGCTCGCCGTCGAGCGGCAGCGAGCGGGCCCACTGCAGCACGGGGCGGCGGCTCTCCCGGGTGGGATAGGGCTCCAGGTAGGGAGCCATCTCGTCGGCGTCGAGCGGCGTGCGGACGCCGCCGGTGTAGGCGGTTTCGATGAAGAAGTTCTGGTCGAGGATCAGGTCTTCGCCCCGGGGTGAGCGCATGGTCTCGGCGCGGGCCCGGGGGGCGTCACCCAGGTCGTTCCAGGACATGGGACGGACGATGGCCTCGAAGAAGGCGATGCCGCGCACGCGCTCCGGGTGGCGGGCGGCCCAGTCGAAGGCCAGGGCGCCGCCCCAGTCGTGGCCGACGAGCACGACGTCATGCAGGTCGAGGGCGTCGAACCAGGCGTCGAGGTAGCGGGCGTGGTCGGCGAAGGTGTAGGCGATGTCGGGCTTGCCGGAGCGGCCCATGCCGATCAGGTCGGGAGCAAGAAGCCGGGCGGGCGCGTCGATCCCGGGCAGCACCTTGCGCCAGGAGTGGGAGGAGGAGGGGTTGCCGTGCAGGAAGACCATCGCGGGGCCGGTGCCGGTGTCCTCGTAGTGAAGGGAGGAGTCCAGAACGTCGATGTAAGGCATGATCGACCAATCCGTTAGCAGGACGAACGTTTATGACACTAACGAAATTACATCGTTAGGGCGACTAACGCAAGCGGCTACGATCAGAGTCATGGCCATTGGCGAGACACGGCATCTGGGCGACAACCCGGCGACTCCGGCACGACTGCGGCAGATACCCAGCAGACTGCTGGCGATCGCGGCGGCGCAGGCCGACCGGTTGGTGAACTCCGGGCTGGCCGAAGCGGACGCGCGCAAGTGGCACTACGCCGTCCTGGTCGCGCTGCAGGAATCAGGACCGGCCAGCCAGGCCACACTGAGCGGCCGGACCGGCATCTACCGCAGCGACCTGGTCGCGGTGATCAACGAACTGGCCGAGCGCGGGCAGGTGGAGCGCGCCCCTGACGAGACCGACCGCCGCCGCAATGTCATCACCATCACTCGGGCAGGCCGCGACCAGCTGAACCGGCTCGACACCCTGCTGGCGGCCCTGCAGGACGAGCTGCTCGCCCCGCTGACCGCGCCGGAGCGGGAGGAGCTGGTTGGACTGCTGGGACGGCTGGTCGAACATCACGCCCGAGCAGGGGACCAGTCCTGACCGGCGCGCAGTGGGCGACGGCCTCGGTAAGCGGGTGGTGGGGCGCTCTCGGGGTCCGGGCCGCGCGGTGCTTCCTCTTCACCGCGCGGCCCAACGGCTTGATCATGATCCGCCATCACGATCTCCCTTTACTCGCCCAGAGGGCGCTCCCAGAGACGACAATGCCCGACACCCCATAAACACCGTGTAAATGCGGCATGCGACCAGGGTCGTAGATCGACCTCCGACTCAAGGGGGAAGGGCGGCCGCGAGCCGATACATAGAGTGAGGGAGTGTTCGGCAAGATTCGAGCCTGGTCGCCGCGTCGCCGCATGCTCGTCGACGTCCTGTGGGTCACCCCGCTGATCGCGCTGTGCGTCGCCCTGGCCGCCAGCTACTCCACGGTGCCGACCAGCGCGCCCGTCGGCATGGTCGGCTACCTGCTGCTGTCGACGGCGCTGCTCGTGCCGCTGTTCTGGCGCAACAGCCATCCGCGCACGGTGTTCGCGCTGGTCTCGCTGATCAGCTTCGCGCAGTGGCTGGCGGGGATCAACGCCTTTCCCGCCAACGCCTCCGTGCTGGTCGCGATGTTCGCCATGGCCGGCCGGTGCGCTTTCAGGTGGGCGCTGGCGGCGGGTCTGGTGTCGGAGCTGGGCATCTTCCTGGCCCTGTCCTACTGGGACCCCGTCAGCCTCGGCATGTTCCTGAGCTGCTCGTTCTTCGTGATCATGATCTGGCTGACCGGCATCTACGCCAACACCCGCCACCGCTACCTGGAGAGCCTCGAGGAGCGGGCCGAGCGCGCCGAGCGGGAACGCGACCAGCAGGCCAGGATGGCGGCGGCGGCCGAGCGGGCCAGGATCGCCAGGGAGCTGCACGACGTGGTGGCCCACAACGTCAGCGTCATCATCGTCCAGGCCGACGGGGCGGGTTTCGCCATCGACACCGATCCCAACCAGGCGCGGCAGGCCGTACACGCGATCTCGAAGACGGGCCGCGATGCGCTGGCGGAGATGCGGCGCCTGGTGGGGGTGCTGCGCGAGGACCCTGCCGATCCCGCGTCCGAGACCGCCGACTACACCCCGCAGCCGGGTCTGGCGCAGCTGGAGGACCTGGTGCGCGGCTCGGGCCTGCCGGTGGATCTGCGGGTCACCGGCACCCCGCACGCGTTGTCGGAGGGCGAACAGCTGGCCGTCTACCGGCTGGTCCAGGAGGCGCTGACCAATACCCTCAAACACGGTGGTCCCGGCGCGAGCGCCACGGTTGAGATGGAGTACGGCATGCGCGAACTCGTGGTGCGCGTCACCGACGACGGCAGGGGCGCGGCCGCCCCGCCTGGCGTGGGCGGTCACGGCCTGCTCGGCATGCGCGAAAGAGTCTCCATGTACGGCGGAGCCGTCCAGGCCGCCCCCAGGCCGGGCGGCGGCTTCGAGGTGCTGGCCAGACTGCCGGTCGCGGCATGATCAGGGTCATGCTGGTCGACGACCAGCAGTTGCTGCGCGCGGGCTTCAGGATGGTGCTGGGCGCCCAGCCCGACATCGAGGTGGTCGCCGAGGCGAGCGACGGCGTCACCGCGCTGGAGCTGCTGAAGGAGGTCGAGGTCGACGTCGTCCTGATGGACGTGCGCATGCCGCGCATGGACGGCGTCGAGGCGACCAGGCTGATCGAGGGCCCGAAGGTGCTCATCCTGACCACGTTCGACCTGGACGAGTACGCCTACTCGGCGATCAAGGCGGGCGCCTCCGGCTTCCTGCTGAAGGACGTGCCGCCCTCCGACCTGGTCAGCGCGATCCGCTCGGTGCACAACGGCGACGCGGTGATGGCGCCGAGCGCCACGCGCAGGCTCCTGGACAGGTTCGCCGCCCAGCTGACCACCGAGCGGCTGCCCGACGGCAGCCTGCTGACCGCCAGGGAGCGGGAGGTCATGATGCTGGTGGCGCGCGGGCTGTCCAACACCGAGATCGCCGACCGGCTCGACCTGGCGGAGGCGACGGTGAAGACGCACCTGGGCAGGGTGCTGGCCAAGCTGGGGCTGCGTGACAGGGCGCAGGTGGTGGTCTACGCCTACGAGGCGGGGTTGATCGTGCCCGCCGACCGGCAGCCGGATCGGCCATTCGGCTGATCCGGGTCATCTGAGATGGGACAGGAAGTCCCTCCTCAGGTCCCAGGGAAAGCGGCTTTCCCCCTCATAGCGTTTTCCGCGTGACAGCGACCCAGATGACCCAGACGACCCCGACATCCCTCAGGCCCGCCGTGGTGGCCACCGGACTGACGAAGACCTACGGACAGGGCGACACGCGGGTGCACGCGCTGCGCGGGGTGGACGTCTCGTTCGCCACCGGCGCCTTCACCGCGATCATGGGCCCGTCGGGCTCCGGCAAGTCGACGTTGATGCACTGCCTGGCCGGGCTCGACACGGTGAGCAGCGGCCATGTCCACATCGGCGACGTCGAGCTGACCGGGCTCGGCGACAAGCAGCTCACGCTGCTGCGCAGGGACCGGATCGGCTTCATCTTCCAGGCGTTCAACCTGCTGCCGACGCTGACCGCCGAGGAGAACATCAGGCTGCCGCTGGAGATCGCCGGACGGCAGGCCGACACGGTGCTGTTCGAGCGGGTCATCCAGACCGTGGGGCTGCAGGACAGGCTCGGCCACAAGCCGACCGAGCTGTCCGGCGGCCAGCAGCAGCGCGTCGCCGTCGCCCGCGCCCTGATCAGCAAACCCCAGGTGATCTTCGCCGACGAGCCCACCGGCAACCTCGACTCGCGCAGCGGCGCCGAGGTGCTGTCGTTCCTTCGCACCAGCGTCCGCGAGCTCGGCCAGACCATCGTGATGGTCACGCACGACCCCGTCGCGGCCGCCTACGCCGACCGCGTCGTCTTCCTGCGCGACGGCGAGCTGGTCAGCGAGCTGGCCCAGCCCTCGCCGCAGTCGGTGCTCGACACGCTGATGAGGCTGGAAGCCAAGTGATCAAGACGACCCTCGCAGGACTGCGGGCGCACAAGCTGCGCCTGCTGCTCACCTCCCTGGCGATCACGCTCGGGGTGGGCTTCATCGCGGGCACGTTCGTGCTCACCGACACCATCGAGGCCGGGTTCGCGCAGAAGGTCACCGCGGACGCCGAGAAGGTGGCGGTCGCCGTACTGCCGAAGGAGCGGGGACAGGCGCTCCCCCAGACGCTCGTCGAGCGCCTGCGCGGCCTCGACGGCGTCACCGGCGTCCAGGGGCAGGTGCGCGGCAGCGCACCGCTGCTGGGCAGCAACGGCAAGACGATCGGTGACCTGCCGACCACGGCGATCTCCGTGACCGACCGCACGACGATCACGGACGGCGCCGCTCCGGCCGGGGCCGACCAGGCGATCGTGGACGAGAACACCGCGCGCAAGCAGGGCCTCAAGGTCGGCGACACCGTCACGGTGCTCGACCGCAAGGGCGCCAAGCACGCCTTCGCCCTGTCCGGCGTCTTCGACATCGGGCTGGACCAGGAGCTCGGCTACACCGGCGCGGTCGGCTTCACCACCGCGACCGCGCAGCGGCTGACGGGTGAGAAGGGGTTCCGCGAGATCGATCTGGCGGGCGGCGACCCCGCCGCGCTCAAACGGACCGTCACCGCGGCGCTGGGCCAGACCTACGACGTCAAGACCGGCCACGAGCTGGCCGCGGCCCTGGCCAAGAGCAACGGCGTGCAGATCGAGTTCATCAAGGTCGGCCTGCTGATCTTCGGCCTGATCGCGATGATGGTGGCCGCGCTGGTCATCTACAACACCTTCAACATCCTGGTCGCCCAGCGGACCAGGGAGATGGCGCTGCTGCGCTGCATCGGCGCGACCCGCGGCCAGGTGTTCGGCTCGGTGCTGCTGGAGTCGGCGATCGTCGGCCTGCTGTCCTCCCTGCTCGGCCTCGCCGTCGGGTACGGCCTGGGCGCGGGCGCGATGGCCGTACTGCGCGCGCTGGACGCTCCGCTGCCCACCGGGCTCGGCCCGTCGCTCGCGCCCCTGACGATCGCCATCGGGCTCGTGGTCGGCCTCGTGGTGACCGTGGGCGCGGCGCTGCTGCCCGCCCGCTCGGCCACCGGCGTGGCGCCCATCGCGGCGCTGCGCAGCCAGATGGAGGAGCAGACCTATCGCGCCGGAGTGGTCCGCGTGGTCGTCGCGGGGCTGCTGCTGCTGGCGGGAGCCGGTGCGACCGGCGCGGCCGTGTTCATGGCCCCCGGCGAGCAGGTCTCGCTCTTCGTCGCGATGGGCGGCTGCTCGCTGATCTTCCTGGCGGTCCTCATCCTGGGCCCGTTGCTGGTCAGGCCGCTCAGCAGGCTGGTGGGCTGGGTGCCGCGCGCGCTGTTCGGGGTGCCGGGACGGCTGGCCGTCGACAACTCCGGCCGCAACCCCAAGCGGGCGGCGACCACCACGATCGCGCTGACCATCGGCGTCACGCTGATGACGGTCATCTCGGTGATGACCGCCTCGACCAGGGTGACGATGGCGGCGAAGCTCGACTCGCAGTTCCCCGCCGACTACCTGGTCGCCACCCAGGACCGTGAGGCGGCCATCCCCCGCTCGGTCGGCGACACGCTGCGGGCCAAGCCCGAGTTCGACTCCGTCCTGCAGATCCGCGACACCATGGCGAAGGTCGGCAAGGTCGACAGCGACGTCGGCTCCTTCACCGGCCCGGCCAAGCTCAAGCCGCTCGGCCCCGGCGAGGTGGCGCTTTCGGCGACCATGGCCAAGGAGTGGGGGCTGAAGGCGGGCTCCTCGCTCCAGCTCACCACCAAGCGGGAGGGAACGGTCACGCTCAAGGTCGGCCAGCTGATCGACGGCGAGAGCCTGCTGCCCTCCGTCACCGTCTCCCCCGACTCCTACGACCAGTACTTCGGCAAGACGCCCGACTCCAAGCTCTACCTCAAGATCAAGGACGGCGTCGATCCCGACAGGACCCGCGACCTGGTGGAGGCGGCCACGGCGGCCTTCCCGACCGTGCAGGTCATCAGCTCAACCGACGTCCGCGGCGAGTACGACGACGCACTCGACATGACGCTGATGATCGTCACAGGGCTGCTCGGCCTGGCGATCCTCATCTCGCTGCTCGGCATCGCCAACACGCTGTCGCTGTCAGTCCACGAACGCACCCGCGAGTCGGCCCTGCTGCGGGCGCTCGGCCTGACCAGGCCGCAGCTGCGCCGGATGCTGTCGGTGGAGGCGCTGGTGCTCGGCCTGATCGGCGCGCTCGTCGGGGTGACGCTCGGCGTCGCCTTCGGCTGGGCGGCCGTCAGGACCATGATGACGGACGCGACGCTGTCGGTGCCGTTCGGGCAGATCGCGCTGTTCGTGGCGCTGTCGGGGCTGGCGGGCGTGCTCGCGGCGGTGCTGCCGGCGCGCAGGGCGGCCCGCGCGTCGATCGTGTCGTCGCTGGCGAGCGGCTGACCCCCTGGTTTGCGACGGCCCGGGCACCGTCAGCGCGGGCCGTCGCGCGGAACGGCGAGCACGGGCCGTCAGCGGGGGTGGCGGCCGGGCCACTGCTCAGCCACCGTCTCGGGGTCGAGCAGCGGCCTGATCGCCACCTCGCCGGTGTGCCGGTCGATCACGACGCAGCCGCCGCCGACCGTCTCGGGCAGCACCGAAGGATCGTCGGGCTCCGGCGGTTTCGCCCACACCACGTAGCCGTCGCCGAAGGCGTACAGGCCCAGCTCCACCGGATCGTCCCGGCCGCCGTTGAAATACTCCTCCGCCACCGCGCGCGCCTGGTCCAGGTTCACCCCTGCTCACCCCGCCGGTCGACGATCGCGCAGAACACGCCGGACACCGTCTCGTAGGGCGGCTCGACGGCCATGTGCCCCCGCTGGGCGTCGATCCAGATCACCTCGCCGTCGGCGTTGACGGCGTTCCACGCGTGGGAGCCGCCGCCCGGCCAGCGCACCACGATGACCGCCGACGCGCCGTGGCCCGCCTCGACCAGCCGCTGGGCGATCACCTCGTAGGCCTGCCTGCCCTGGCCCACGCACTCCAGCCGCCGCCCCAGCCAGCGCTCGATGCGCGCCGCGCCGCCCGCCTCGCCCATGAGCAGCGGGCGGCCCACCGCGTCGTACTCGGGCAGGCGCGGGGCTGCTACCACCGGCTCGCCGTGCCACGTGGACACCACCGCCAGCGCGCAGTCCGCCGCGTTGCCCGCCCTGAACGGATCGTCGGCGGCGCCCATGCCGTTGACCAGCCTGACCCAGGTGCCGCGCGGGTCGGCGAACCTGGTGCCCGGCGGCACCGCGTCCAGCAGGTCGGACTCGGCCTGCGGGTCGGCGCGGGTCAGCCCGCCCGCCACGCCGTACGGCCGGCAGTCGGCCAGGCGCGGCGGCCGGTCGGGCAGGTCGAACCAGTCGCCGTCGCGCACGTCCGGCTCCGGCGCCGACTCGGCGGCCTGCTCGTAGTCGCGCCACCGCACACCGTCGGCGATCAGCGGGTTGTAGCGGCCCTCGGGAAGGCTCTCGCGGAACATCTCGCCGCCTCCTTCTCCATCGACGACCGATCGTAGGCGGCCGATCGCTCTCAGTCAGGAGATTCCAGTCATTGAACATGAGGATCTGACCGCGCGGGCCCGCATCCCCCACGTCGCGATGGCATTGTTCGCCGAGCGTGCGCCGCCGCGACCTGGGGCCCTCCGCGTGATGTCCGTGGTGATCCTCAACCGACGCGCACCGAGATGGTGTGCCAGCCGGTCGCCCCGTCCGGCGCCACCGGCGCCCGCCGCTCGGTCTGGGTACGGCCGGCCGCGTCGCTCGCCCGCACCTCGATCGTGTGCCCGCCAGGAGGCGCGTCCCAGTCCAGCGCCCACTGCCGCCAGGTGTCGGGCCCCGGCACCTGCGCGAGCCTGGCCCGCTGCCACGCGCCCCCGTCGATCCGCACCTCTACCGCCTCGACCCCGGTGTGCTGCGCCCACGCCACTCCCGCGATCGTCGTACGGCCCCGCTTCAGCCGCGCGCCCGCCCTGGGCAGGTCGATGCGTGACTGGGTCTTGATCGGCCCCTTCGCGGCCCAGCCACGCGGCGTCCAGTAGGCCTGGTCGGTGTCGAACCGCGTCACCTTGAGGTCCACGACCCACTTGGTCGCCGACACGTACCCGTAGAGCCCCGGCACCACCTGCCTGACCGGGAAGCCGTGGTCGACGGGCAGCGCCTCGCCGTTCATCGCGATGGCGAACAGCGCGTCCCTGCCGTCCATGACGACGTCCACGGGGGTGCCGCAGGTGAAGCCGTCCGCCGACGTGGACAGCAGCATGTCCGCGTCCTTGCGGAGCCCTGCCTCGCGCAGGACGTCGGCCATCCGCACCCCCAGCCACCGGGCGTTGCCCACGTACGGCCCGCCGACCTCGTTCGACACACAGGTGAGCGTGATGTCGGCCTCGGTCAGCGGCCGCCCGAGCAGGTCGTCGAAGGTGAGCTCGACCGGCCGGTCGACCATGCCGTGGATGCGCAGCGTCCAGTCGCGCGGGTTCACCTGGGGGACGATGATGGTGGTGTCGACGCGGTAGAAGTCCTTGTTCGGGGTGACGAACGGCGACAGCCCGTCGATGCGGAAGTCGGCCCCGGCCGGCAGCGGCCTGGCGGGGGTCACCGGCTTCGGCAGCGCCACCTCGACTCTCGCGGTGTCCCCCACTCTGCGCCCGGACAGCACCTGCCCGGTGATGGCCGTCGCTCCCGCCACGGCGATTCCTCCGGCCGCGCCGAGCATCAACCGCCGCCGGTCGAAGGCATGGAGCGCGACGCCCGCCCGCATCACCGCCGGCCGCTCAGCCTCCCGCTCCTGCTCAGCTTCCCGCACGGCCTCCCGCTCGGCTTCCAGAGCGTCGCCGCCCCTTGTACTGCCCGCAGCCCCTCCGCCGTCACCCGAGCCCCCGTGGAACCCGCTTCCGTCGGCCTGCCCCTCCGCGCCCAGGACGACCCCTGCCCCCACGTCAGAACCCCGACCGACCCCGGCCCACGCATCCGTGCCCCGCCTGAACAGCAGGGTGAGCGCCCACGATCCGGCCAGCGCCCCCACCACTGTCGACAGCCCGTCGACCGCCCCAGCGCCCGGTCGGGTGAGCACCGCCAGCAGCCCCACCACCCCGAACACCGCGAACCCCGCCTGACCGAGCCCGACGTTCCGCCTGGACAGCACGCCGAGCAGGGCCGCGACCAGCGTGAGCACGACCAGCACCCCGGCCACCAGGACCGCCTTGTCGTTCTCCCCGAAGGTCGCGATCGCCCACTCTTTGACGGGCGCGGGCGCCAGATCCACCGTCGCGTCGCCCACCGCCACGACGGGGAACGAGCCTGGTCCCACCACCGCCGCGACCAGATACGCGACGCCCAGCGCCACCGCTCCCGCGACCAGCCCGACGACGGCCCCCGCCCACGCGGGCACGGCCTTGTAGTTCTCCACGGGAAAACGCTACGCCCGGCCCAGGGCGGAAGATCTTACGGACCGGTGACGAAGCCGGACGACGTCACGGCGGGTGCGCGTCGCGGCTGGAGTGGCGTGCTGGACGGGCGGTCAGCGGTGACCACGGTGGCCTTGACCCGGCTTGCCGTACGGAAGAAGACCGGACAGAAGGAGAAGGATCAGGACAGCAGGTCGGCGACGATCGGGGCGAGGGCGCGGAAGGCGCGCCCCCGGTGGCTGATCGCGTCCTTCTCCTCGGCCGTCATCTGCGCCGTGGTCCGCGACTCCCCGTCCGGCACGAAGATCGGGTCGTAGCCGAAGCCGTTCGTGCCCCGCCGCTCCCGCAGCAGCCGCCCGAACAGCTCGCCCTCCACCACCCGCTCCTCGCCCGACGGCAGCGCCAGCGCGGCCGAGCACACGAACCGGGCCGTGCGCCGGTCGTCGGGAACATCGGACACCTGCGCGAGCAGCAGGTCGAGGTTGGCGTCGTCGTCGCCGTGCTTTCCCGACCACCGGGCCGACAGCACGCCGGGCATCCCGTTGAGCGCGTCGACGCAGAGCCCCGAGTCGTCGGCCACGGCGGGCAGCCCCGACCCCTGAGCGACGGCGTGCGCCTTGAGCAGGGCGTTCTCGGCGAACGTGAGCCCCGTCTCGGCCACGTCGCCGATCTCGGGGAACTCCTCAAGACCCACGATCTCGAACCCGCCGAGGATCCGGCGCAGCTCCACGATCTTGCCCGCGTTGCGGGTGGCCAGCACGATCCTCATCGGCCCAGCGCCTCCTGCTGGTGCAGTGTCAGCTCTTCGCAGCCCACGACCGCGAGGTCGAGCAGCTGGTCGAGGGCGCGGCGGTCGAACGGCGCGCCCTCCGCGGTGCCCTGCACCTCGACGAACTCCCCCGACCCCGTCATCACGACGTTCATGTCGGTCTCGGCGGCGACGTCCTCGACGTAGCAGAGGTCGAGCATCGGCGTGGACTTCACCACACCGACCGACACCGCCGCCACCGAGTCGATCAGCGGGTCGCCGGGGCACATCTTCCGCTCGCGCATCCACGCGACCGCGTCGGCCAGCGCGACGTAGGCGCCGGTGATCGCGGCGGTGCGGGTGCCGCCGTCGGCCTGCAGGACGTCGCAGTCGAGCACGATGGAGTTTTCCCCGAGTGCCTTGTAGTCGACGCAGGCGCGCAGCGAACGCCCAATCAGCCTGGAGATCTCGTGCGTGCGCCCGCCGATCCTGCCCTTCACCGACTCGCGGTCGTTGCGGGTGTTGGTCGCCCTCGGCAGCATCGCGTACTCGGCCGTCACCCAGCCCTGGCCGCTACCCCTGCGCCAGCGGGGCACGCTGTCCTGGACGGAGGCGGCGCACAGCACGCGTGTGCCGCCGAACTCCACCAGCACCGATCCCTCGGCGTGGCTGATCCACCCTCTGGTGATCTTCACGGGGCGGAGCTGGTCGGGAGCGCGTCCATCCTGTCGAGACATGCAGATCACCCTATCTCCGCGCGGGAACGCCCTTGACCGTTCAGGTCAGGTCATAGACGGCGCCGCTGCGGGCCAGCTCGATCGGCCCGCCGAAGGCGCCGCACGAGGCCTCCTCCAGCACTCTCGCGCTGTCGTTCCACGGCACCAGGTGGGTCAGCACCAGCCTGCCCGCCTTCGCCTTGGCCGCGTGCTCGGCCGCCTGGCGGCCCGTCATGTGCAGGCCGGGGATGAGGTCGGGCCCCTCCACGAACGACGCCTCGCACAGCATCAGGTCGGCACCGTCGGCCAGCTTCACCAGCTCCGCGCACTCGCCGGTGTCGCCCGAGTAGGCGAGCGTCCTGCCGCCGTGGGAGACGCGGAAGCCGTACGCCTCGACGGGGTGGTTGACCAGGCCCGCCGTGACCTCGAAGGGGCCGACGGTGAACCGTCCCGGCGACAGCGGCCTGAACTCGAAGGCGGTCTCCAGACCCGGCTCCTCCGGCATGCCGTAGGCGGCGGCCAGCCTGCGGGGCGCGTCGGCCGGCGCATAAACCGGGATCCTCGGGTACGGCGCGGCGGGCCCGTACGTGCGGACGACGTGGTAGCCGCAGATGTCCAGGCAGTGGTCGGCGTGCAGGTGCGACAGGCAGATGGCGTCGACGTCGTAGAGGTCGATGTGGCGCTGGAGCGCGCCGAGCGAGCCGCTGCCGAGGTCGAGCAGCAGGCGGAAGCCCTCGGCCTCGACCAAGTAGCAGGACGCCGGGCTGTCGGGCCCGGGGAAGCTCCCCGAGCAGCCGACGATCGTCACCTTCATGCGGTCCTCCCGTTCGAGGTGGTGATTCCCCCAACCGCGGCCGGCTCGACCGCTTCGATCTCGGGCCCGAGGAAGCGCCTGCCCAGGTCGGCGAAGAGCGCGGAGTCGCCGGTCGCCCAGAAGCGGTGCCGGGGGGAGACGGCGCCGTTGGCGAGACCGCGGTCGTGCAGGATGCGGTAGACGTCCTTGGCCGTCTCCTCCGCGCTGGAGACCAGCGTGACCCCGTCGCCCGCGACGTAGGAGATGGCGCCGGTCAGCAGCGGGTAGTGGGTGCAGCCGAGGATGAGGGTGTCGCACCCGGCCTCCTGGATGGGGGCCAGGTAGCCGCGGACGACCTCGATGAGCTCGTCGCTCATCGTCTCGCCGCGCTCCACGTACTCCACCAGGCTCGGGGTGGCCACGCTGGTGAGGGTGACGTCGGGGGCGGCGGCGAAGGCGTCCTGGTAGGCCATCGACCCGATCGTCGCGGACGTCGCGATCACGCCGACCCTGCCGTTGCGGGTGGCCCTGACGGCGCGCCTGGTCGCGGGCAGGATCACCTCGACCACCGGGACGTCGTAGCGCTCGCGCGCGTCACGCAGCACGGCGGAGCTGGCGCTGTTGCAGGCGATGACGAGCATCTTCACGTCGTTCTCGACGAGGTGGTCCATCACCTCCAGCGCGTACTCGCGCAGCTCGGCGATCTTTTTCGGTCCGTACGGCTGGCGGGCCGTGTCGGCCACGTAGGTGATGGACTCATGGGGCAGCTGATCGATGATCGCCCTGGCGACGGTCAGGCCGCCCACCCCGCTGTCGAAGATTCCAATGCTCGCGTCCGGCACGTTTCAGAGGGTAGGCGACCTGCGGGATCACCACAGCGTAAGAATCCTCACACGGCTGCTTGCGTGGGTCGTTTCAGCCGCGTCCGACCCTGGCCAGTTGACGGGACTGCGCGACCAGCCGTCCCGCCGAGTCCCACACCTCCACCTCCTCGTCGAACCACCCGTCGGCCACGAGCCGCCCGCTGCCCAGCAGCGTGAGCCACCCGGGCGACGGCAGCGCCCGCAGGTGCCAGGTGAGGTCCACGGTCGGCGCCCATCCGCGCTGCCCGGCCGAGAACACCACCGGCGGAAGCGCGTCCACGGCCAGCGCCAGCACGTAGGGGTCGGGGTCCTGCGGCTCGGCCATCCTGAAGTACGCGCGCGCCTCGGGCCGTCCCGTCGGCTTGCCGTACAGCCAGCCGATCGTGGGCGGGTCGAAGCACATCTCCAGCCGCGCGTTCAACGTCATCCCCGACTCCGGCTTCGGGTCGGGCAGCTTGACGCATTCCTCCACCGCGGGCATCCCAATAGCCGATTTATGCGCATATATCGGCTCGGCACCGTCCAGGGTGGCCGTCGTGATCAACGATTCGAGTTGCGGGACATCGTCCTGGATCAACCGCGCCCTCGCGAACGCCGCCGTCCTGCCCTCCTTCAGCATTTCCACCACCACCTTGGCGGGCCCGGGCCGCGGTGACCGCAGGAACTGCGTGGACGTGCTCACCGGATGCTCGTGCGGAGAGGCGTCCACGGCGGCCCTCAGCAGAACCGCCATCAGGTACCCCCCGTTGAGCGGGCCGCCGATGGAATAGCCGGGATCGAGACAGACGTCGTAGACGCCCTCCTCGACCCTGATCGCCTGAGTCGCCTCGTCGAACTTCGTCATACCCGCTCCCGAACTAAGTTCTAGTGGCTCCATACTCTACGGCATCCCACTTCCAGCGCGCCTACCTGCGGAAACGTCCTCCCGATGACACAGTTGGATCATGGTGGGATTGACAGCGCTCATGGGCCAGTGCGTCTGGGACGCCGAGGGAGTATGGGTCGGCCACGTGGTCGACATCCGCGTGGTGCGGAACAAGCGTGAGTCCATGCAGAGCCATACCGTGATGGGTCTCGTGGTCTCGGTTCACCGCGCGCCCGTCATGCTCGGACTGACCCGAGACAGGCAGGGCAGGCTGGGCTGGCTGTCGGAGGTGCTGGCCCGCGTCGTCTACGCGGGATGCACGTTCGTGCCGTGGGAGATGGTCGCCTCCAGCGACACCGGCGAGGTGCACCTCAGGGCACAGCGCAAGGAGCTCACCAGGGTGTAGCTCATCGCAAATCAGCCGGTTTCAGTACTTTGCAACCGGCTCTCTAGTCCCATGCACTAACTTCACTGTGGTCATTAAGTCCACATTGTGAGTTGAGAATGTCTGCGAATACTCCCCCCGGCGGCCAGGACCCCGAGCGGACCACGGCCTATCGATGGAACGAGGGTCAGCCGGCGCCGCAGGGCGGCCAGCCGTACCCGCAGCAGCCCTACCCGCCCCAGCAGCCGACCTACCCGCAGCAACAGCCCTACCAGCAGCCGCAGTACGGCCAGCAGGGCCAGCAGGGCCAGCAAGGCTACGGACAGCAGCAGCCCGGGCAGCAGGGCTACGGCCAGCAGCCGGGCCAGCAGGGCTACGGCCAGGCAGGCTCCGGCCAGCAGGGTCACGGTCAGCCGGGCTCCGCTCAGCCTGGTTACGGTCAGCAGGACTACGTCCAGCAGGGCTATGGCCAGCAGCAGCCCGCCTACGGGCAGCAGCAGCCGTACCAGCAGCAGAACCAGCAGTACTCCTACGGTGACCAGACCGTGCAGGAGCCTGCAGGATGGCAGCAGCAGCCGGCGGACGGGTGGGGCGCGCCCCAGCAGCCGCCGGCCAAGAAGGGCCGCAAGGGCTGGCTGATCGCGGGCATCGCGGCCCTGCTGGTCGTGCTCGTCGGAGGCGGCGGCGTCTGGGCCGCGGGCTCCTTCCTCGGCGGCGGCGGCACGCAGCCGCACGAGGTGCTTCCCGGCGGCGCCATGGCGTACGTGCGCGTCGACCTCGACCCCGCCGCCAACCAGAAGATCGCGCTGTTCAACCTGGCCAAGAAGTTCACGGTCACCAAGGACCGGATCACCGGCGACGACCCGCGCCAGGCGCTGTTCGACGCGATCAAGGCCGACAGCGACGACCTGAAGGACGTGGACTTCGCCAAGGACGTCGACCCGTGGCTCGGCAGCAGGATCGGCATGGTCGCCCTCCCCGCGGGCGCGGGCAAGGAGCCCGGCGTCGCGGTGGCCGTCCAGGTCAAGGACGAGGCGGCGGCCAAGGCCGGCATCGCCAAGCTCATGGGTGACGACAAGTACGGCATCGCCTTCCGCGAGGACTACGCGATCCTGTCCTCCGACCAGGCCGCGGCCGACAAGTACGCCACCGGGCCCACGCTCGCGGAGAGCGCCGACTTCAGCTCCGACTTCGACGCGCTCGGCGAGCCCGGCGTGCTGTCGGCGTGGATGAGCGTCGGCAAGATGGCCGAGATGGCCGGCGAGCTGACCGGCCAGGAGAAGGAGCTGCTGGAGAAGGCCAAGAACGCCAGGATGGCCGTCGCCCTTCGCTTCGACTCCGCCTACGCCGAGTTCGCGGGCGTCGTCCGCGGCGCCGAGGCCATGGCCGTCGGCACCCCGCAGGCCGCCGACATCTCCACGCTGCCCGCCTCCACGGTCGGCGCGCTGTCGATCTCCGGCCTGGACGAGGCGATCACCAAGCAGTGGGCCGAGCTGCAGAAGAGCATGTCCGCCACGGAGCAGGGCGCCGGCTTCCAGCAGTTCGTGGACATGGCCCAGCAGAAGTACGGCCTGGCGCTGCCCGCCGACCTGGCGACGCTGCTCGGCAAGAACCTGACCGTCGCGGTCGACGGCGACGGCCTGGCCAACCTCGGCCAGAGCGGCCAGATGCCCAAGGCCGGCGTGAAGATCGTCACCGACCCCGGCAAGGCGCAGGAGGTCATCGGGAAGATCGAGAAGGCCTTCACCGACCAGGGCCAGCCCGCCCCGCAGCTGGCCAAGGTGCCCGGCGACGGCACGTTCACCATCGCGACCACGCCCGAGTACGCCAAGCTCCTGTCGGAGGACGGCACGCTGGGCGACAGCGAGAACTTCAAGACCGCGATCCCCGACGCGGGCAACGCGACCTTCGCCCTGTTCGTGGACGTGGACAAGATCGAGCCGCTGTACCTGAACAACCTGACCGGCGACGACCAGGCCAACGCCAAGGCGCTGAGCGCGGTGGGCTTCAGCGGCAAGCAGGACGGCGGCGAGGCCAGCTTCTCGCTCCGCGTGCTGTTCAACTGAGCTGCATGACCTGCAAAGGGCCGTGCCCCGGTGCTCCCGGGTGCGCGGCCCTTCTCGTGGCTCCACATCGAGCGATGGCCCGCGAACCGGGCGTCAACCAACCTAAAATCCAGAGAGCACCGGGGATGAGATAGATCCCCGGTGCCCAATCCCAACACTAGGGGAAGGGCACCGAGTGAGTAACAAGACCACGGAGGAGCGCGTCAAGGACCTGGAGTCCTGGGCGTTCCAGACGGGCCGGGACCTCGCAGAGATCAAGTCGGTTCAGGCTGACCACACCGAGCGTCTCGCGCAGATCGAGCAGGGTGTCGGTCTCCTCCTGGCCCACTACAGCATCCAGCGGCCAGGAACGGAGTGAAGCTCCCCGTAGGGCCGGCTTGATGACGGCGACGGTGGTCCGTCTCCAGCCCGGTAGATCTTGCGCTGAGCCCGAGGTCTGGACTCAGCGCCGGCTCCGGGCTTGGCGCAAGCGTGAGGGTCAGGCCCAGAGCTGGCCTTCGAGCCTGGTCTCCGCCTCGTCGAGGGTGCCCTCGTAGGCGCCGGTCGACAGATACTTCCACCCGCCGTCGGCCACCACGAACACGATGTCGGCCCGCGCGCCCGCCTTCACGGCCTTGCCGGCCATCCCCAGCGCCGCGTGTAGGGCCGCGCCGGTGGAGACGCCCGCGAAGATGCCCTCGGCGACCAGCAGCTCCCTGGTACGGCGCAGCGCGTCGCCGGAGCCGACGGAGAAGCGCGTGGTCAGCACCGACTCGTCGTACAGCTCGGGGATGAAGCCCTCGTCGACGTTGCGCAGGCCGTACACGAGCTCGCCGTACCGCGGCTCGGCGGCCACGATCTGCACGTCGGGCACGTGTTCGCGCAGGTAGCGGCCGACGCCCATGAGTGTGCCCGTGGTGCCGAGCCCTGCGACGAAGTGGGTCACGGTCGGCAGGTCCTGAAGGATCTCGGGGCCCGTCGACTCGTAGTGGGAGCGCCAGTTGGCCGGGTTGCCGTACTGGTAGAGCATGATCCACGACGGGTTCTCGGCCGCGAGCTGCTTGGCCCGCCTGACCGCCTCGTTGGAGCCGCCCGCGGCGGGCGAGGAGATGATCTCCGCGCCCCACATCCGCAGGAGCTGGCGGCGCTCCTCCGAGGTGTTCTCCGGCATGACGCAGATCAGCTTGTAGCCCTTGAGTTTGGCCGACATGGCCAGCGAGATGCCGGTGTTGCCGCTGGTCGGCTCCAGGATCGTGCAACCGGGCGCGAGCAGGCCGTCCTTTTCCGCCTGCTCGATCATCCACAGCGCGGGGCGATCCTTGATGGATCCCGTGGGGTTGCGGTCCTCCAGCTTGGCCCAGATCCGGACGTCGTCGGAGGGCGAGAGCCTGGGCAGGCCCACGAGCGGCGTGCGACCGACGGAGTCGATCAGGGAGTCAAAGCGCATGGTGTACGGCTTCCGCTTCGGCGTTCACAGGGATCTGGGTGTGTGGCACACGACGGGTCGCGCGCCACGGGAAAGGTCTCGCCCTTCGGACCGGCCATCAGGACCACGCCGCACAAGCGATGGCCCCGACGGCTCGTCCCCAGCCTAGGACCGAGCCGACCTGGCCGGCTCATCCAGCACCGGCTCGTCCAGCGCGTCCGGGCTCAGCCGTCCGGGCCAGGCCCGTCGGAGCGACCGATCGCACCGAACCGGGTTCGAGCGGCCCGTCCGAGCGACGGTCGGGTCCGGATCCGGTCGACCGAGCCGGGTCTGCCCGAGCGGCCGTCCGAACCAGATCCGATCGACCGCCAGGTTCGTGCGGACTCGGTCTCGCAGGCCGGACCGGTCCGTCGGGATCTCGGCCCTCCGAACGGAGCCGGTCCGATCGGGCCGGGCCCGTCGGAGCGACCGTCCGGACCGGCGGTGATCGGGCGGGTTCGTCGGGATCACGGCCGTCCAGGCTGATCCGGTGGAGCTGGACCGGGTCGGAACAGCTCGGACTCGGTCAGGCCGGGTCCGGTCGGGCCGGGGGCGTCGCGGTGTCGGAGGTCAGCGGGAGCCGCCCGCGACGGCGGGCAGCACGGTCACGGTGTCACCGTCGGCGACAGGCGTGCCGAGCCCGCCGAGGAAGCGGACGTCCTCGTCGTTGAGATACACGTTCACGAATCGGCGCAGCGCGCCCTGGTCGACCAGCCGGTCCTTGATGCCCGGGTGCCGGGACTCCAGGTTGCTGATCAGCTCGTCGAGCGTGGCGCCCTCGGCGTCGACGGCCTTGGCGCCGTCGGTGTAGTTGCGCAGGATGGTCGGGATGCGAACCTCGATGGCCATCGCGGGTCAGTCTCCTCGTTCATGTCGTCGTCCACCGGGCAAACGCCGGCGCGGGATAAGGGATTCCGTAAAACTGCCGGTCAGCGACAGTCGTAGACGACAACGGACGGAGTGTGCGCGAAGAGGAAGCTCTGCACAGGCCGGACCGTCATGGACAGAAGTGTACCCAGGGTGCGAATCGCCCCGGCTCCTCGTCTCATGTGATGGTCACCTCTTCCTCGGTGATCACCCCGTCGACGATGCGGTAGGAGCGCAGCTCCGCCTGCTCGCCGAGCTCCTCCCTGGTGGAGACGAGCACGTAGTGGGCATTCGGCTCCGAGGCGTACGACACGTCGGTGCGGGAGGGGTAGGCCTCGGTGGCGGTGTGGGAGTGGTAGATCACGACGGGCTCCTCGTCGCGGTCGTCCATCTCGCGCCACACCTTCAACTGCTCGATCGAGTCGAAGCGGTAGAAGGTGGGTGAGCGCTCGGCGTTCTCCATGGGGACGAACCGCTCGGGAACGCCACCACGACCCGCGATCACCCCGCACGCCTCGTCGGGGTGGTCGGCGCGGGCATGCGCAATGATCTTGTCGACAAGATCCTGCGAGATCGTCAGCATGCTGCAGAGATTACCTGGACCGTCGCGAACGCCTCGACGCCCGGGTCTCCCACCGCGCGCCGCCACCCGGCAGCCGCGGGCCGAGGCCCAGCGGACGACGTAGCTCACGGCGATGGCGGCCCCACCCGAAGCGCGGGACTCCCCGAGGACGCGAGCCGGCGCCTCTCAGGAGGAGATGCCTCAGGTGAGACGCCAGTGCTGGAACCCGCCTCCCACGAGCACGCCTCGGAGGAGGCTCGGTGCTGGGGCTCGCCTCCCGTCCTCTCCGAAGGATGCTCAGTTCTCCCTCGGTGCCGGAACGCGGCGCCCCGCGGAGCGTCCCCCTCTGGAGGTTCAGGTCGGGGGCCCTCGGGTGGCGAAGGACCGGAAGCAGAAGACCGGAAGGCGGAGGCCTGGAAGGAAGGGGCCGGAAGGCGGAAGCCGGGAGGAGGGGTCCTACCAGAGGGCGCGGACCAGGGTGTCCTGGAGGTAGGTCAGCCAGTCGTAGGTCACGAACGCCGGATACCGCGGATCGTCCTCCGACATCGTCGCGATCTCCTCGTGCACCTCCTCCGTCACCTCCAGCCGCGTGCCCAGCGCCAGCCGTACATCGTTGAGAGAGCGCAGCCACGCCTGGGCCTGCTCGGCCGTGAGCTCGGTGCGTCCGGGCCTGGCGGTGTCGAGCATCGTCTGCGCGTCTGCCCGCTTGCCCTCCCGCAGCGTCGCCTCGGTGTAGCGGCGAAACTCCCCCGCCGAGGCGTCGTCGGCGTACGCGGACGGGAACAGCCTGGCCAGCACCGGGTCGGTGGGCGCCTCGGCCGAGCCGATGCCCAGCGCGCGCTCCAGCGGGTCGTCGCCGGTCTCGCCGGGCTCGACGAGGCCGAGCACCTGCGTCACCAGCGACCGCAGGATCGAGACCTCGGCGGCCTCGAACTGCGCGATGACCCCACCGCCATGACGGGACTTGAAGCCCGAGCTCACCGGCACCACCTCACGAGAGCGAGTCCGACTGGAGCGTCGCCCACAGGCCGTAGGAGTGAAGAATCTGCACATCGCGTTCCATTTCTTCACGCGTGCCGCTCGACACGACGGCCTTGCCCTTGTGGTGGACGTCCATCATGAGCTTTTCGGCCTTCTCCTTGGAGTAGCCGAACACGGTCTGGAACACATAGGTCACATACGACATCAGGTTAACCGGGTCGTTCCAGACAATCGTGACCCATGGCAGATCGGGCCTGACGTCCGTTGAAGGACGCTCGACGGCGATTGGAGCGGTGCTACCCACATCCCCGAGTCTGCCCTATCTGGGCCGTAGTCTCGAACTCGTGAGAATGACCATGAGCACTGCGTTGCTTACAGATCACTATGAGCTGACGATGTTGCAGGCGGCCCTCCGGAGTGGGGCCGCGCACCGGCGGGCGATCTTCGAGGTGTTCGCGCGCCATTTGCCAGGAGGACGGCGGTATGGGGTGGTCGCCGGCGTCGGCAGAGTGCTGGACGAGCTGGAGCACTTCCGCTTCGGCGACGACGAGCTCGCCTTCCTGCGGGAGCACGGCATCGTGGACGAGCCGACCCTGGCGTTTCTCGCCGATTACCGATTTTCCGGGAGCATGTACGGCTACCGCGAAGGCGACGTCTACTTCCCCGCCTCGCCCATCCTGGTGGTGGAGGGCACGTTCGCCGAGGCCGTCCTGTTGGAGACGCTGGTCCTGTCCATCCTGAACCACGACTGCGCGATCGCCTCGGCGGCCTCCCGCATGGCGAACGCCGCGGGCACGCGGCCGCTCATCGAGATGGGCTCGCGCCGTACCCACGAATGGGCCGGGGTCGCGGCCGCCCGCGCGGCCTACGTCGCCGGTTTCTCCTCGACGTCGAACCTGATGGCGGGCTGCGAGTACGGCATTCCCACCGCGGGTACGGCCGCGCACGCCTTCACCCTGCTGCACGACAGCGAGCGGGACGCCTTCGAGGCCCAGATCGCCTCGCTCGGCCCGGGCACGACGTTGCTGGTCGACACCTACGACGTCGCAGAAGCCGTACGGACGGCGGTGGAGCTGGCGGGCAACGAGCTCGGCGCGGTCCGCATCGACTCGGGCGACCTGGCGGCGGCGGCGCAGGAGGTGCGCGAGCAGCTCGACGCGCTCGGCGCGTTCAAGACCCGCATCCTGGTCACCTCCGACCTGGACGAGTACGCGATCGCGGCGCTCGCCGCGGCTCCCGTCGACGGGTACGGCGTGGGCACCTCGCTGGTGACGGGCTCGGGCGTGCCCACGGCGGCGCTGGTCTACAAGATGGTGGCCAGGGAGACCGCGTCGGGCAAGCTGGAGGCGGTCGCCAAGCGATCGGTGGGCAAGCCGTCGCGCGGCGGCCGCAAGCAGGCCTTCCGCCTGCTGGACGAGCACGGGCACTACGACACCGAGCTGGTCACCACGTCGGACGTCGCCCCCGAGGGCGGGATCCCGTTGCTGCACGAGCTGGTGCGCGACGGCGAGATCGTCGGCAGGGAGCCCCTCGACGCGGCCCGCGACCGGCATCGCGCGGTGATCGAGCGACTGCCGCAGGACGCCCTTCACCTCGCAAGGGGGTACGCGGCGATCCCGACCGAGTTCGCCTGAGCCCGCCCCGCCCCCTCCGGCATCCCCGAGCTCGCCCCCGCCACCACCGAGCCCACCCAAGCCCGGCCCCACCACCTCGGGCACCACCGAGCTCACGTGAGCCCGGCCCCACCACCTCGGCCACCACCGAGCTCACCCGAGCCCGGCCCCGTTGCCTCCGGCCCGACCGAGTTCGTCCCAAAGAAGATCCCCTTATCCGGGCGGCTTCGCCTGAGGGTGAGCCCGCCACCGCAGGCGCGGCCGAGTCCGCCTGAGGGCGAGCCCGCCACTTCAGGCGCGGCCGAGTGAGCCCTGAGGAAAGCACCACCTCCCCCGGGCACCACCGAATCCGCTCGAGACGGGACCCCGCCACCTCGGGCGCGGTGGGCCGGTCGTGAGTAGGCTCGGTAGTGTGAGCACCGCATTGATCATCGTGGACGTACAGAACGACTTCTGCGAGGGCGGCAGCCTCCCGGTCGAGGGCGGCGCGGCGGTCGCGAAGGCGATCAGCGAGCATGTGGCCAAGCACCCCTACGACCACGTGGTGGCCACGCGTGACTACCACGTGGACCCTGGCGTGCACTTCGCCGACGATCCCAACTACGCCACCACCTGGCCACCGCACTGCGTCGCGGGCACGAGCGGTGCGGACTTCCACCCGAACTTCGACACCTCGAAGGTCGAGGAGGTCTTCAGCAAGGGCGCGGGCGCTGCGGCCTACAGCGGCTTCGAGGGCGCGTCGGGGTCGGGGGTGTCGCTGGCCCAGTGGCTGGCCGAGCGGGGCGTGCACGCGGTCGACGTCGTCGGCCTCGCCACCGACCACTGCGTGCGCGCCACGGCGCTCGACGCGGTGGAGCACGGGCTGGCGGTCCGGGTGCTGCTCAGCCTGACGGCGGGCGTGGCCAGGAACACCACGCAGGCGGCGCTGGGCCAGCTGAAGGACGCGGGCGCGATCCTCGCCGGCGCCCCCTTCGTCGGCTGACATCACGCCGCGCAGAAGGCACCCAACAACGGCCCCGTCGTCAGCTGATGCCGCGGGGCGCAGGAGGCATCCCCATCGTCGGCTGAGGTCACGGGGCGCAGGAGGCATCCCCATCGTCGGCTGAGGTCACGGGATGCAGGAGACACCCAGCAACCTGGGACGCACACCACGGCCCACCATCGGCCGGGCACCCACAAGGATGCCCCAACCTCGACCGGCGTCACGGCGCGTAGACAGCCGACAACGCTGTGGTTATGTGATAGTCAAGGCGATGAGAACTCTCCGCTTCTGAACTACTACGGAGAGCTAGCAAGCTCACTCGACGCGCAGAGGAACGCCCCATGCTCGCCATCGCTCTCGGCATCGCCTGGCTCGTGCTGTCGCCGCTGTGCCTGTGGATCATCTTCCGCGGCCGCCTGGGAGCCAAGATCGGCGCCGTGCTCACGCTGGCCGCGATGGAGGCGGCGACGGTGGCGGTGCGCCCCGCCCAGGAGGTTCCGCAGGTCGTGGCGTACGACGTGCCCGCTCCCCCGCGGCCCGAGGCGGGCGAGTGCGCCGAGCGGACACCCGTCCCGCGGGCGGCGCGGCTGGAGAAGGGCCACGAGAGCCTGGAGCTGTTCTGGTCGGCCGAGCCCGACGAGTGCCGTACCGCCAAGGTCGTCCTGCGCCAGAAGGGGCGTCAGCTGCGGGTCTGGGTGCACGAGGGCCCGATGCGCGGCCACCGTGAGGGCATGCGGACGGTTCCCGTGCGGGTCGTCGGTGACACGGCCTCGCTCCACCTGGCCCTCGACGTGCCCAAGCGCGCCCACTACCAGCCGGTCGACGGGCGCACCGGCCGCCACATCGCGCCGCTCAGGAAACATCACTGACATCCCGCCGAAGAACGGGCGGCTACCCGGTGCTCCCCGGTGGCCGCCCGTCACCACGAAATCGCGCCCGCCGTCCCAAGATCAGCGCCATGAACGCGGGATCAACGAGATGATCGTTGCGTCGCCCAGTGGCGGATCTTGTCGATGCGCTCCTGGACCTGCTCGCCCGTCGCCTGGGCGATCGGCGGCCCTCCGCAGGCACGACGCAGCTCGGAGTGGATCACCCCGTGCGGCTGCCCCGTGCGATGGTTCCACGCCCCCACGAGGCCGTTGAGCTCCTTACGCAGCTCGGCCAGCTGCTCGTGCGGCGACAGCACCGGCTCGGCGGGCTTGGGCGCACGCCGCTTGGCAGCCTGCTGGTCGGCCTGCCGCTTGCGCAGCAGCGAGGCGACCTGGTCGGGCTCCAGCAACCCGGGCAGGCCGAGGAAGTCCTCCTCCTCGGCCGAACCGACCTCCGCGCCGGTGCCGAACTCGCCGCCGTCGAACAGCACCCTGTCGAAGGTCGCCGTCGTCTCCATCGTCTCGAACGGCAACTCGTCGCCGAGGACGTCAGGGTTGTCCTTCTTGCGGTTGGCCTCCTGCAGCAGGCTGTCGTCAAGGCCGTCCTCCGGCGGGCGCTTGTTGAGGACGTGGTCGCGCTCGACCTCCATCTCGTTGGCCAGCCCCATGAGGGTCGGCACGGACGGCAGGAAGACCGAGGCGGTCTCGCCGCGCTTGCGAGCCCGCACGAAGCGCCCGACGGCCTGGGCGAAGAACAGCGGGGTGGAGGTCGAGGTGGCGTAGACGCCGACGCACAGGCGCGGGATGTCGACGCCCTCGGAGACCATGCGGACGGCCACCAGCCAGCGGTCCTGCGAGGCGGCGAACTGCTTGATCTTCTTGGATGCGCCAGGGTCGTCGGAGAGCACGACCGTGGCGCCCTCGCCGGTGATGTTGCGCAGGTGGCGGGCGTAGGCGCGGGCCGCCTCGTGGTCGGTGGCGATGACCAGGCCGCCCGCGTCGGGCACGCCGCGCCGTACCTCGGTGAGGCGGCGGTCGGCGGCCTGCATGACCTGGCGGATCCAGTCGCCCTTGGGGTCGAGCGCCGCCCTCCAGGCCTGGGAGAGCTGGTCCTTGGTCAGTGGCGTGCCGAGCGTGGCGGCGATCTCGTCGCCCGCGCGGGTGCGCCACTTCATCTCGCCGGAGTAGGCCAGGAAGATGACGGGACGGACGACGCCGTCGGCCAGGGCGGGGCCGTAGCCGTAGGAGTAGTCGGAGACGCTGCGCTTGAAGCCCTCGGCGTCGTCGGCGTACTCGACGAAGGGGATCGGGCTGTCGTCGGAGCGGAACGGCGTGCCCGTCAGGTGGAGGCGGCGGGTGGCCGGCTCGAAGGCCTCGCGGATGCCGTCGCCCCACGACTTGGCGTCGCCCGCGTGGTGGACCTCGTCGAAGATCACGAGCGTCTTGCGGGCCTCGGTGCGGGCCCGGTGGAGCGCGGGATGCATGGCGACCTGGGCGTAGGTCACCGCGACGCCGACGTAGTCGCGCGAGGTGGCGCCCTGGCTGTTCTTGAACTCGGGGTCGATCGCGATGCCGACCTTGGCCGCCGCGTCGGCCCACTGGCGCTTGAGGTGCTCGGTCGGGGTGACGATGGTGATCGCCCTGATCACGCCCTGGGAGAGCAGCTCGCTGGCGATGCGCAGCGCGTAGGTGGTCTTGCCGGCTCCGGGGGTGGCCACGGTCATGAAGTCCCGTGGCTCGCGTCTGAAATAGAGGTCGAAGGCCTCCTGCTGCCAGGCGCGCAGCTTGGTCGCCGTGCCCCATGCGGCACGGTCGGGATAGGAGGGCGACAGGTGGGATGCCGCGAACGTACTCACGCCATCACCTCTGGGACTCGTGTGCTTCGCTCTCTCACAGTGACCCAAGGGTAATCGGGGGCACCGACAAGACGTGCCGTGCTATGGGGATCCTGGCCAAGGTCACCTCTGCGTGCTAAGGGGCTTATCGCACGCTCGTCATGACAGCGTCGAGCGCCTGCCTGCTGGGGATTCGGTCGGGTTGGAGCAGGCCGACGACGACCACGCTCCTTCCCTGCTTCGTGAGAAGCATCACTCGAAGATACGCGGGCTGGTTCACCACGTCCTTGTACTCCGCGCGCAGCGAACGCGTGTGCCCGCCGTACGGGCCGATCGTGATGGGCGCGTCGGCGACGACGGTCACCTTGTCGCCGTGGAGCAGCAGGCGCGCGTAGAGCTCGGCCGCCTCCGCGGTTGCCCTGGCGGCGGCCCCGGGGGCGGCTCCCGGCGCGTCGCTCGGCCTGGTCATCACCAGCGCCCCGGCCGCCGAGCGCGCGGCCGAGGTGAAGCCGGTGACGGGCGGCAGGGGGTCCTGCCGCCACCCTTCGGGCAGCGGGATCGTGACGGCCGCCGCCGCGTCGGTCAGCCGCGCCGTCAGGACCTGTTCGGGTACGGCCGGCCGCAGCACGGCCACGACCAGCCCCGTCACCATCCCGCCCGCCACGACCAGCGCGAGCACGGCCCCCGCACGAGACCGCCACCCACCGCCCGTCCTCCTGGGCGCGGCGGGGCCGCCGTACAGCCTCGCGGACGGCGGCAGCGCCTCGCTGAACGGACCAGACGCCGACCGCTCCACCGTGCGCCTGAGCCGGGGATTCCAGGGCGGCTCAGGGTCCTGCGAACCCGGCGGCCAGACCCGGCGATCGTCCTCCATGCCGCCGTCTTACCACTCCCACGGACGGCCATCAGGGGATTCGTGATCGCTGGGACGCGAGGGGGAAATGAGTTCAGGACCGCACTCTGGAGGCGGCGATCACGGCGCCCAGTGCGACGGCGCCCATGAGGAGCGCGATCACGACGAACCCGACGGAGATCTGCTCGGGCGTGTGGCCGATCAGGTTGATCAGCGCGCCGCCGACGCCGATGGCCAGGGCGGATCCGAGGGTGTCCATGACCTGCAGCGCCGCGGAGTTCTTGCCCTGTTCGGCCTCGGGCGACTGCTTCATCATGGTCACGCTGACCGTGGTGACGGCGATGCCCATGCCCAGGCCGGCGGCGATCCAGGCGGGCACGGCGATCCAGCCGCTGACCGACGGCAGCGCGGTGAGCATCGTGAGCAGCACGCCCACCAGGACGGCGACGGCGCCGAGGCGCAGCAGCCGCTCCGGTGCAAGGGCGCGCCTGCTCTGCAGGTAGGAGCCGGTGGACCAGCCCAGGGCGCCGGTGGTGAGCGCGATGCCCGCCTGCGTGGTGCCGAAGTGCTGGACCTGGGTGAGGACGAGCGGGATGAAGGAGTTCACGCCGAAGAAGGCGGCGGAGTACATGCCGCGCATCATGATCGTGGTGGGCAGGCCGCGGGCCAGCCTCAGCGCGCCCTTGGGCAGCAGCCTGGGCAGGCTGAGGGCCAGCAGGACCAGGCCGCCCACGGTCTCCACCGCGCCCATGACGGGCGACTCGTGCAGCTCGTCGATGCCGAACAGCAGCAGCCCCGCGCCCGCCGCGGTCGCGGCGGCCGTCAAGATGCGCAGCAGCGCACCCGAGCCGGCACCCGAGCCGGGCTCGTGGGAGCTCTGCCTGAGCGCGGGCAGCAGCATGAGCAGGGCGGGCACGACGAGCGGGCAGATGCCGTAGAAGACCCAGCGCCAGCCGACGGTTTCGGCCACGAGCCCGGCCACCGCAGGGCCGACCATGGCGGGCACCACCCAGGCGGCGGAGAGCCCGGCGAAGATCTTGCCCCTGGCCTCGGGCGGGTAGACCCGGGCGATCATCACGTAGATCGCCACGACGGTCGAGCCGCCGCCGAGCCCCTGCACGACCCGCGCCAGGACGAACAGCTCCTTGTTGACCGCCGCTCCCGCCAGCGCCATGCCGACGACGAACAGCGCGATGCCCGCGACGAACGGCAGCGCGTGGCCCTTCCTGTCCGACCACAGGCCCGCCACGACGTTGGCGAACAGGCCCGCGATGAGGAAGGCCGAAAAACTCATGCCGTACAGGCCGAGGGCGTCGAGCTCCCGCGAGACCACGGGCATCACGACGCCGACGGACATTCCCTCGAAGGCGACGAGCGTGACGCAGAGCAGGATGCCGGTCGTCGCCGTGCGGTACTCGGGACCGAAGATCCGAGGAGGCGCGTATGGAGTGTCGGGTGTCTTCGGTGCTGTCACCCGGACATCCTAGTTGCGCTGGACAGGCTCCCTGCCCGCCGGAGCGGCGGCGGCGGCCCTGTTCCGCGGCGCCCGGTAGGCGGCCCACATCTCGTGCATGCGCACCGCCTGCCCCTGGGTGAACTCCGTCATGCAGTCGTCGTAGCTGTAGTCCATGTAGTTGTGGATCGGGTCGAGACCCGGCTGGACGCAGGTGTCCTTGCCCTCGGGGCAGCCCGCGGTCGGCTGGTCCTGGAACGGGGTGTCGTCGACGCCGTCGCCGGTCGCCGTGCAGCCGTTCTCGAAGGTGTGGAACAGGCCGAGCCAGTGCCCGATCTCGTGGACGGCGGTGAGCCCGCGGTTGAAGTTGGTCAGCGTGCCGCCCGGCATGCTGCGCCAGTCGACGACGACGCCGTCGGTGACGGGCATGGTCTGGTACCAGAACGCGTACGTCGAGTAGCCCAGCATGAGCGATGTCAGCTGGCCGATGTACAGGTTGAGCGTGTCGGAGCCGCCCCGGCGGAGTTGTGTCTTGATCGCGGTGTCGTTGGCCAGCGGGTTGGCGAACCACTGCGGCCGGTTGGTCACCGTCACGCCGTCGAGGCGGAAGCGCATGCCGGTGTCGACACCGCCGTACTGCCCGGCGTACGCCGCGTTGATGGTGGCCACCTGGGCCCTGACCGCCTCGTCGGTCGGCCGCAGGTTGCCGTCGGTCAGCACGTGGACCCACATGGGCACGGTGACGACGGCGGGAGGGGCGGCCGGCAGCTTGTGCAGCCGCTGGCCGAGGTCGGCGAGCACCCTGGCGACAGGCGCGTGGCCGGGGTCCGCCCGGCCACCGCTGTGCTGCTCGGCGGGCCTGCAGCCCTCAGGTGTGGTCGCGGACGCGTCCGCGGGTTGTATGGAAATGTGCCCGAATGCGAGCAGGCACATCAAAACGACGGCAGACGCGCGCCGAGCCATGCGATCCCCCGATACGGCATGAGCTGGTCAATATCGCGACCTTAGCTTCACCGTGGGGCGATCACCGGTGATCGACACTCACTGAGTGTTACTGCTTGCCGTCGTCTCCGTCGCCACCCTGCGGCAGGCCCCCGTAGATTTCCTTGCATTCGGGGCACACCGGGTATTTCTTGGGGTCACGGCTGGGCACCCAGATCTTGCCACACAGGGCGCGGATCGGCGTGCCTGTCACCATGCTCTCGGTGATCTTGTGCTTGTCGGCGTAGTGGGCGAACCGCTCGTGATCGCCGTCGCCGTGCGACAGCCGCGGCGTGGTTTCCTGCTCGGGAAGGATCTTCGTGCTCACGCCATCGAGTCTATGCGGATCCGGGGGCGGTCCAGGAAAAGGTACGGCTCCCGCCGGGGATGGCGGGAGCCGTACGGAATGCCGGAGCTCACCCGACGTGGACGGGAGCGCCCTCGGTCGGCGTGGCGCCGCGCTTGACGAACAGCGCCAGGACCGCGGTGAGGATCGCGACGGCGGTGCTCACCAGGAACGCCAGGTGCATGCCGTCCATGAAGGAGCTGTGCACCGCGTTGGTGACCAACTGGGCGACCTGGGCGGGCAGGCCCTGGGTGGGCGCCGTGCCGAAGGCCGCCGCCTGCTCCAGCAGGCGCATCTGCTCCGGCGGGATCGCCTGGGCGGCGGGGCCGAGGTAGCCGGGCAGCTTGCTCGCGATCTCGCCGGCCATGACCGCGCCGAGGATGGCGGTGCCGAGCGCGCCGCCGACCTGCATGGCCGACTGCTGCACGCCACCGGCCACACCCGCGTACTGCGGGTCGACGTTGCCCACGATGATCTCGGTGGCGCCGACGAAGACCGGCGACAGACCGAAGGCCAGCACCAGGAACGGGATGCCGCTCTCGACGAAGGAGGCGTCGACGCCCAGGCGGGACATCAGGAACATCGCCACGGCGGTGATCACCAGGCCGGACGCCATCGTGATCTTCGGGCCGAGCTTGCCGATCGCCATGCCCGCCAGTGGCGAGGCGATGATCATTCCGGCGCTCATCGGCAGCATGCGCAGACCCGCCTCCAGCGGGGTCAGGCCGTGGACGCCCTGGAAGAAGAAGCCCAGGAAGAACATCGCGCCGAACATCGCGAAGGCCACCATCATCATCAGGCCGACGCCGATGGAGACCGAGGGGTTCTTGAAGATCGCCAGCGGCACCAGCGGCTGACGCGCCACGGTCTGCCAGAAGATGAACACCGCCGTCAGCACCGCGAAACCGATCAGGAAGCCGACGGTCTTGGCGTCGCCCCAGCCCCACTCGGGAGCCTTGATGATCGACCAGACCAGCGCGAACATCGCGCCGGACAGCAGCACCACACCCAGCCAGTCGACCTTGGACAGCAGCTGGGACCTGCTCTCCCTGATGATCAGCACACCCATGATCAGCGCGATGACGCCCACGGGGCCGTTGATGAAGAACACCGACTGCCAGCTGACGTTCTGCACCAGCAGGCCACCCACGATCGGTCCGGCCGCGCTGGACAGGCCGATGATGGCGCCCCACGCGCCCATCGCCTGGTTGAGCCTGGGGCCGGGGAAGGCGTTGCGGAGCAGGGCGAGCGCGGCCGGCTGCAGCAACGCGCCGAACAGGCCCTGGAGCACGCGGAAGAAGATCAACGCGGTGACCGAGCCGGTGAAGCCGATCGCCAGCGACGTCACGGTGAAGCCGGCGACACCGATCAGGAAGATGCGCTTGTGGCCGAACAGGTCACCCAGCTTGCCCGCCGTGATCAGGAAGACGGCCAGGGCCAGCAGGTAGCCGCTCGTCACCCACTGAAGGTCGGAAAGGGAGGCGTTGAGCTCCTTGCCGATGACCGGGTTGGCGATGCCGACCACGGTGCCGTCGAGCATCACCATGATCACGCCCAGCGAGACCGCCAGGAGCGTCAGCCATGGACTGCCGTTCGCACCCCCTTCCGCGTCTGACGGCGTGGGCGCCGTCACGGTCTTGGCTTGGGCCATGGAGTCCCCCTCAGTACTGACGAAACGGTAGCTGAAGTAACTTATGGCACCGACTGACAGATGACAAATGGTTTTATTTGCCTGCTTCTGACTTATGGCACACTGTGATAGGGAGGTTGCCATGGGCCTACGAGAACGTAAAAAGGAGAAGACGCGCCTGGCGATCCTCGACGCGGCGCTCGACCTGTTCCTCGAACAAGGATACGAGGCGACCACCGTCGAGCAGATCGCGGGGTCGGTCGACGTCTCAGCCAGGACGTTCTTCCGCTACTTCACCGGCAAGGAACACGTCGTGCTGTGGTTCCACGACAACACCGAAGAGCTCCTCACCGAGGCTCTGGCGGACCGTCCGGACGACGAACCGCCCTTCACCTCGCTCCTGCACGCCCTGCGCACCATGATGCAGGGGTTCAAGGACGCAACGCCTGAGGACACCGCGAGGTTCCTCAAGATGCAGCATCTCCACGAGATCAACCCCGTGCTGGCGGGCCGGAGCGTGGCCCGTGGAGTCGAGACCGAGCGGCGGCTGGCCAACGAGATCGCCAGGCGCCAGGGCGTCGACCCCGACTCCGACCAGTTGCCCCATCTTGTCGTCGCCTACGCCATGGCGACCGTACGCGTCGGCTTCGAGTGCCCCCGGCCGAAGGTGACCGACATGACGGAGATGCTCGAACGCGTGGAGGCGGCCCTCACCCTCGCCGAGCGCTGCTTCCGGCCCGGCTGGGACCTGGCTCGCTAGTTCCCCGCTAGTTCATCGTGGGGTCGTCGGGATGGGTGGCCACGAACGCCAGCTCACCCCGCTGCCTGCGCAGCACCGCCCGCCACAGGCGGCCGGGATCGGCGTCGAAGGTGTCACCCACCTCGGAGTCGACGACGTACCACGCGCCCTCGGCGATCTCGCCCTCCAGCTGCCCCGACGTCCACCCCGCATAGCCCGCGAAGATCCGCATCTGGGCGATCTCCCCCGCCAGGATCTCCGGTGGCGCGTCCAGGTCGACGGTGCCGAGCCTGGACACCGACGGCGTGCCGGCGTGCAGCCGCCGCCAGCCCAGCGGCTCCTCCCCACTCGGCACCGCGGCCAGCGCGAGCGCGCTGTCGGTCTGCACCGGGCCGCCCTCGAACAGGACGGCGGGGCCGCTCACCAGTGTGTCCCACACCGGCAGCACCTGGGTGACGGCGATCTCGCTCGGCCGGTTCAGCACGACGCCGAGAGTGCCGCCGTCGACGTCGTGTTCGAGGATCAGCACCACGCTGCGCCGGAAGTTGGGGTCGTCGAGCAGCGGCGTCGCCACCAGCAACCCGCCGACGTAGATCGCCTCCGCCATGCATCCATCATGACCGGTGCGAAGGGCATCCCGCGCCCCCAGACACCGGATGTTACTCGTTGAACACATATGGGCACCGTACGTAGCAGAGATCGCAAGCGTGCGTGCTCGGGAGGAGCCATGACCACCGGAAGCCGACTCGCCCTTCTCGTGCTGACCGCACCGGTCGGGGCGCTGCTCCTGCTGCCGGCGGCCGCCTCCGCGCACGAGGGCGACCCGTTCACGATGTCGCTGGGCAAGACCAGGTGCGACACCAACATGGTCGCGGTGGTCCTGAGGAGCACCAGCGACTACGCGTCGGGGTTCACCGTCCAGAAGGACGACCACCTGGTGGAGCGCGGCACGGTGCGGGCGCGCAGGAGCACGACGGTCTACGTGCCGCTCGCCCGTGGGCGGTCGGCCGGCATCGAGGTCAGCTACGTCGGCGACGGGCACGACGACAAGCTGGTCGACTCGCAGCGGGTCTACAACAGCTGCCCCAGGAAGGGTGGCGGATGGGGCGACGACGACTGGGGGCACGGCCGCTGGGAGAACTGGGGAGACCGCGACGGGCGCCTGCCGTACACGGGGCCGCCGGCGGACCTGATGGGCAAGCTGGCGACCGGGGGCGGGCTGGTGCTGATGGGCGGGATCGTCTGGTGGTACGGGTCGATCTGGCCGCGCCAGACGCCTGACGGGCCGCTCACGAGCACCCGCACCCCCCGCCGCCGCTACCCGGACCTCAAGGAGTAGCACCCGCCCCGCGGGCCGCGGCGGGGTTCTCAGGTGGTGGGGATGAAGGCGCCGGCGCGGGCGGCGGCGAGGGTCGTGCGGACCGCGCGTTCGGCCACCGCCTCGTCCACCGGCTCGCGGGTCACCAGTAGCCGGTAGTAGATCGGCGCCGACACCGCCCGCACCACCTCCGCGCCGTCCGTCCCCTCGGGTAGTTCCCCACGGGCCACCGCCAGCTCGACCACCGTGGCCCACTCCCGCACCCGCCGCAGGTAGAACTCCCGCAGCGCCGCCGCCGCCTGCTCGTCACAGGTCGCCGCGGCGATCACCGCCTGCAGCGTCGCTCCCAGCCGCTCGTCGGCGACCGCCCCCAGCACGCCCGCCGCGTTCGCCAGCAGGTCGCCCTCGACCGACCCCGTGTCCGCGTGCGGCGCCGACTGGTCGGCCAGCTCGGTCATCAGGTCGGTGACCAGGCCCGCGGGCCCGCCCCACCGCCGGTAGACGGTCGTCTTCCCGACGCCCGCCCGTGCCGCCACCTGATCCATGGCCAGCCCGTGGAAGCCGCGCTCCACGAGCTCGTCCTGCGTGGCCTCCAGCACCGCGGCCCGCACTCTCGCCGTACGGCCGCCGGGCCGTACCGTTCCCGCCAAATGGGTCTGCTGTTCCATTAACACTCCTCGGCATGCTAGTGTCTGCACATCTTAACGGAACTTGCGACCCATTAAGGGGATGCTGATGACCACGTTGGACATGCGCGCTCCCGCCACCACGATGGCGGGCCGGCAGCGATTGACCCTGATCCTGCTGCTCGGCGCCCAGTTCATGCTCGCCGTCGACTTCTCGATCCTGAACGTCGCCCTGCCCGTCATCGGCCAGGGCCTCGGCTTCGAGCTGTCGAATCTCCAGTGGATCGCCACCGCCTTCGCGCTGGCCGCCGCCGGGTTCACGCTGCTGTTCGGCCGCATCGCCGACGTGTTCGGCCGACGGCGGCTCTTCCTGGCCGGCATGGCGCTATTGGGACTTTCTTCCCTGGTGGGAGGGTTGGCCACCTCGCCGAGCATGCTGCTGGTCGCCAGGGTCGCCCAGGGCCTGGCCACCGCGATCGTCACCCCCGCCGGCCTGTCGCTGCTCACCACCTCCTTCCCCGAAGGGCCCCTGCGTGACCGGGCGCTCGGGTTGAACGGCGCGCTGATGTCGGCGGGCTTCACCTCGGGCGCGGTGCTCGGCGGCGTGCTGACCGAGCTGCTGAGCTGGCGGTGGGCGTTCTTCATCAACGTGCCCGTGGCGCTGGCCGTCCTGGTCGCGGCGCCTGCCGTACTGGCCGAGAGCAGGCACGAGCGGCGGCCCACGATGGACCTGCCGGGCGCCGTGACCGTCACCGCCGGACTGCTCGCGTTGGTCTTCGGCCTCACCCAGGCCGGTGAGTACGGCTTCGCCTCGCCCGTCGCGCTCGGCGGCCTGGCGGCGGGCGCGGTGCTGCTGGTGGCGTTCTGGTTCGCCGAGCGCAGGGCGGTCTCGCCGCTGGTGCCCGTCGCCATCCTCAAGCGCCCCAGCGTGAAGTGGGGCAACCTGGCCGGGCTGCTGGCCTTCGCCACCGAGACGTCGCTGGTCTTCCTCATGACGCTCTACCTGCAGAAGGTGCTCGGCTACTCCGCGCTGGCCACGGGGCTCGCCTTCGGGGTGCTCGGCCTCGGCACGGTCGTGGGCGGCGTCGGCGCTTCCCGCGTCATCGCCCGCCTCGGCAGCCGTCCCACGCTGATCACCGGCTTCGCCGTCCAGGCCATCGCCACGGCTTCGCTGGCGCTGCTCGGCACCTCGCAGGGGTGGATCTGGCTGCTGCTGGTGGCCACCTTCGTCGGCGGCGTCGGGAACATGCTGGCGATCGTCGGCTTCATGGTGACCGCCACCTCGGGCCTGCCCGATTCGGAGCAGGGCCTGGCCACCGGTCTGGCCACGATGACGCAGCAGGTGGGGATCACGATGGGCATCCCCGTCATGAGCGCCGTCGTCACGGCGGCGATGGCGGTGGACGCGGACGTGCTCGGCGGGGTGCGGGTCGCCGTCCTCGCCAACGCGGCGCTGGTGCTGCTCGGCATCGTCGTCAGCGCCGCCCTCCGCAGGAAGCCTGCCACAGCGGAATGACCGCGGAAAGGAGCCGACCGGTCGCCGCTCTCCCGGGCCCGAATGCCCGGGACGAGCGGCTTCTCGGCATCCGACCCCTGGCCGCCAGAGCCCGGGATCAGCGTCGGGTCAGGCCTCGGTGAAGCCGCGGGCGCGCCCGCCAGCCGAGTCGCGGACGGCCGCGGCCACGGCGGTGGCGACGTCGGGGTGGAAGACGCTGGGGATGATGTAGTTGGGCCCGAGCTCCTCGGGCGTCACCACCGCGGCCAGCGCGCCCGCCGCCGCCAGCAGCATCTGCTGGCTGACCTCCGTGGCCTGGGCGTCGAGCAGGCCACGGAAGACGCCGGGGAAGGCCAGCACGTTGTTGATCTGGTTGGGGTAGTCGGAGCGCCCCGTGGCGACGACGGCCGCGTGCTCGCGGGCGTCGTCGGGCGAGACCTCGGGCTCGGGGTTGGCCAGGGCGAACACGACGGCGTCCGAGGCCATGGTGGCGATGTCGTCGCCGTTGAGGATGCCGGGGGCCGACACACCCACGAAGACGTCGGCGCCCTTGACCGCGCCGCGCAGGTCGCCGGAGTAGCCCTCGGCGTTGGTGTGCTCGGCGATCCAGCGCAGCGAGTCGTCGAGGTCGTCGCGGCCCAGGTGGACGGCGCCGAGGTAGTCGCAGACGATCACGTTGCGCGCGCCCGCGGCCAGCAGCAGCCGCAGGACGGCGGTGCCGGCGGCGCCCGCGCCCGCCATCGTGATGCGGACGTCCTCGAGGCGCTTGTCGACCACGCGCAGGGCGTTGGTCAGGGCGGCGAGGACGCAGATGGCGGTGCCGTGCTGGTCGTCGTGGAAGACGGGGATGTCGAGCAGGTCGCGCAGGCGGGCCTCGACCTCGAAGCAGCGCGGCGCGGAGATGTCCTCCAGGTTGATGCCGCCGAAGCCGGGCGCGATGGCGCGGACGATGGAGACGATCTCGTCGACGTCCTGGGTGTCGAGGCAGATCGGCCAGGCGTCGATGCCCGCGAACCGTTTGAACAGCGCCGCCTTGCCCTCCATGACGGGCAGCGCGGCGGCCGGGCCGATGTTGCCGAGGCCGAGCACGGCCGAGCCGTCGGTGACGACCGCGACGCTGTTGCGCTTGATGGTGAGGCGGCGGGCGTCTTCGGGGTTGCGGGCGATCGCCATGGAGACGCGCGCGACCCCCGGCGTGTACGCCATGGACAGCTCGTCACGGTTGCGCAGCGGCACCTTCGACTTCATCTCGATCTTGCCGCCGAGGTGCATGAGGAAGGTGCGGTCGGAGACCTTGTGGATGACGACGCCCTCGACCGCCTCCAGCTGGTCGACGATCTGCTGGGCGTGGTCGGTGTCCCTGGCGGCGCAGGTGACGTCGATGCGGAGCTTCTCGTGCCCCGCGTTGGTGACGTCGAGCGCGGTGACGACGCCACCGGCCGACTCTACGGCGTGGGTCAGCTGGCTGACCGCCTTGCCTCCTGCCGGCACCTCGAGCCGCACGGTGATGGAGTAGGACACGCTCGGGACGGTGGCCACGTCTTTCGCTCCTTTGCGCCTGACCAAGGATGCATCCATGGTGCCACCTCCGACGACTCCTCTCGACAGACACCTTTACGGCAGTGTTTACGGACATTTCCGAAACGGGAGAACTCTTTCTTGATCGGGTGTTCACCGCCTCAGGCGACCGTCTGAGACGCCCCCACGAACCCCTCAAGGAGCTCCATGCCCCGCGTGACCGCTCTGCTCGCCGCGACCGCGCTCGCCGTACTGACCTCGGCGGCGCCCGCCGTCGGCATCACCGGCAGGTCGGACGTCCGGATCAACCACATCCAGACCATGGCCACCCACAACAGCTACCACCGCGAGGTGACCGACGCCGAGAAGGACGTCCAGCGCAGGACCGACGCCAACTGGTGGAACCTGCAGTACTCCCACCCCGCCCTCCCGCACCAGTTCGGCTCGCAGCGGGTGCGCGGGATCGAGCTCGACGTCTTCCCCGACCCGCAGGGCGGCCTCTACACCAAGCCGCTGGTGCGCGGGGACGCCGGGCTGCCGCCGCTGCAGGATCCGGGCCTGTCCGCGCCCGGCTTCAAGGTGCTGCACTGGGCCGACCACGACTACGCCACCACCTGCTCGACGCTGGTGGCGTGCCTGCGCCAGGTGCGCGACTGGTCGGACGCCAACCCCGGACACGTCCCGCTGACCATCCTGACCGAGCTCAAGCGCACCGACCCGGCCAAGGAGGCCATGGGCGGCGCCAAGAGCCCCACGTGGGACGCGGCCCTGCTCGGCGCCCTCGACGCCGAGATCAGGACCGTCTTCTCCGAAGACAGGCTCATCACCGCCGACGACCTGCGCAGGCCGGGCCTGTCGCTGGAGCAGAGCGTGCTGAAGTACGGCTGGCCGCGCCTCGACTCCTCACGCGGCAAGGTGATGTTCTTCATGGACAACTCGGGCGCCGACATCCAGGCTCCCTACCTGGCAGGCCACCCGAACCTGGAGGGCAGGGTGCTGTTCACCAACTCCAGGCCGGGCCGTCCCGACGCCGCCTTCATCCAGTGGAACGACCCGCTCGGCGCCAACACCGCCCAGATCCAGGACTTCGTCCGGCGCGGCTACTACGTCCGCACCCGCTCGGACGTGCCGTTCGCCGAGGCCAGGTCGGGCGACACCACGCGGCTGAAGGCGGCGCTCGACAGCGGCGCCCAGATGATCAGCACCGACTTCCCCGTCGTCGGCCTGTCGGCGCGCAACGGCACCGACTACGTGGCGGAGCTGCCCGGCGGCGCGACCGCGCGGTGCAACCCGGTCAGCGCGCCGCGCGGCTGCCGCGACCACAAGCTGGAGCCCCGCCTCAGGCAAGCGCCTCAGCAGCCGTGACGATGATCTCGACGCAGACCCGCACGGGGATCGTGGTGCTGTCGACGACGAGGTGATAGTGCTGCGGATCGGCCGGGTCGGCCCGGTAGAAATGCCGGACATATGCCGACCTGGCCCGGTCGTTGTCCTCGACCAGCTTCCGCGCCGCCCGCTCCGACAGATCGGCGAGCGAGGCCGTCTGGAGGACCCGCCTGCGCAGCGGCGCGTCGAGGCGCACGTGCAGCGCGCCGGGATGCTCGGCCAGTACCAGCGCGCCCGCGCGACCGAGGAACACCCCGCCCGTGGACCGGGCGGAATCCTTGATCATGCGTTCGGTACGGTTGACGAACTCCTCCGGCGCCAGGGGCATCGCCCCCGGCAGATACATGTCGACTCCCCCGAAGGTGACCGTCGGCAGCCGCATCGCCCCTGAGAGCAGCCGTCCGAGGCCGTGCTCGGCCCTGTCGTCGTGGACCAGCGCCTCCTCCAGCGAGCAGCCGAGCTCCTGGGCCACCGCGCTGGGAATCGCCCTGTCGACGAAGGGGACGCCAAGACGTTCGGCCACGGCCGGGGCGATGACGCTCCCCGCCGTGCCGTACGTCGCCGAAATGGTGACGACCCGCATGCCCCCAGGCTAGAGCTAGAACAGCGCGCTCGAAAGCGCCCTGCGCCCCTTGACCAGAGCCGGGTCGTCGGACGGCAGCGCGTCGAACAGACCGAGCAGGTGCTTGCGCGCGATGTCGCGCTCGTCGCCCGAGGTGCGCCTGACCACCCCGACGAGCCTGTCGAAGGCCTCCTCGACGTTGCCGGAGAGCATCTCCAGGTCGGCGGCGAGCAGCTGTGCCTCGATGTCGGCCGGGTCCTGCAGTCGGCGCTGCACGTCGGCAGGGTCGACGTCGGCGGTGCGCTTGATCAGGCCGACGCCCGCCAGGCCCATCCTGGCGTCCTCGTCGCCCGGCGAGCGGGCGAGCAGGCGCTCGTAGGCGTCGGCGGCCGCGTCGAGGTCGCCCTCGTCGATGGCCTTCTCCGCGGCCGCGAGGTCGGGGTCGAGCGGAGGCGCCTCCGGCGCGGGGGCCGCACCCTCGGCGGCCGGCGGCCTGGCGTCGGGGTTGGCCTCGTAGAACTGCTCGACCGCGCCCATCAGCTCGTCGAGCCAGCGGCGCACCTCCTGCTCGGGCAGCACCTGCTGGAAGCCGGTCAGCGCCTGCCCCTGGAAGATCGCCAGCACGGTCGGTACGGCCTGCACGCGCAGCGCCTGGGCGACCTGGGGGCTGACGTCGACGTTGACCTTGGCCAGCGTGGCCCTGCCGCCGAGCTCGGTGACGACCTTCTCCAGGACGGGGCTGAGCTGGGCGCTGCCGGGCGCGCGCGGAGACCAGAGGTCGAGGATGACCGGGACGCTCATCGACCGGTCGATGACGTCGGTCGTGAACGTCTCGTCGGTGACGTCGACCACCGACGCGGCCGCCTGGGGACCCGCGGCCTCCCGCCGGGTCTGTGCCTCGATTGCCTGCTTCCTGGCGCCCAGATCCACCGCTCCGTAGAGCGATCCGGGCCGAGAGATGTCCGCCATGCTCCTCATCTTGCCGCATCTCCGCCGTGCACAACGCAAGAGCCCGGCGGTAGGGGCTGGGCGCGGCCGTCAAACACCGAGCGCAGGAGCCCGGCCGGGGGCGCGACCATCTCAGTCGGAGAAGTCGCCCGCCGCCACCCTCAGCGTGCGCAGCAGGCCGAACATCTCCTGGAGGTCGCTCTCGCCGTACATGGTCATGCCGAAGTCAGCGTTCATCAGGTCGGCGGTCGCGGCGGCCACCATCTCCCTGCCCTTGCCGGTGATCTCGGCGAGCACCCCGCGGCCGTCGCGCGGATTGCGCAGACGCACGACCAGACCGGCTTTCTCCAGCCGATCGACGGTGTTGGTGACGCTCGTGGGATGCACCATGAGCCGCTCACCGATCTTGGACAGCGGGAGGGCGCCGGTTCTGCTGAAGGTCAACAACACGAGCGCTTCGTATCTGGCGAAGGTCAAGTCATACGGTTTGAGAAGCGAGTCCAGTTGCGACAGCAGGATCTGTTGCGCTCTCATGATCGAAGTGACCGCGGCCATGGCGGAGGACGGCCCGAAGTGAACACGCCAGGTCTCAGCAGCGCGCTCGATCGGATCGAACGACAGGTTGAGCGACACACCGTTACGTTAGCGTGCCCTCGTCCTGGTTCGTATGATTACTCAGCGCAACCATATTCACCGCTTGACCAAGAACCCGGGCGCTAATCATCACGCTCAGTTATGGTTCTCGCACGAAACGGTGACGCGGAGCCCAGGGGACGGCCATGAGCCGGTGTTCCGCGGTCGCTGATGGGGCACGGGGGGTGCTTGATGTATTTCAGCGGGGGGTTTCGCCGTGCGTGAGCACGCCGGCGTCACGCGCGAGGAGCTGAAGCAGAGCGCGGCCGTCACGACGGCCGTCCTGCTGGCGTTGGGTCTGGTCGCCGCCTGGAGCGTCCTGATCCCCGGCGTCGACGCATGGGAGAACATCGTGGTCGCGGTGATCGGGTCGCTGAAGCTGACCGGTCCCGTGGCGGCCGCGTTCGCGGCGTGGGTCGCCGTCCGCAAGCGCCGCGCGCTGCGCGGCAGGGCGGTCTCGACGTGGATCGCGCTGAAGGCGCCGCTGGCCATCGTGGTCGTGGTCGTGGGCTCGTTCGCGGCCACCGTGCTGGTGCTGGCGGTCAAGACCGTGCTGACCGAGCAGGCGGGCCGGCTCAATCTCGCTGGCCTGGGCATGGGCATGGCGGGGCTGGCCCTGTACGCCGTCATCGGCTGGGTGGCGGGCTGGCTCGTGCCGCGCGCGGTGACGCCGCTGGTGGCCGGCCTGGGCTGTTACGCGCTGTTCACGTGGCTGGCCGACGGCAAGACGTGGGTCGACAAGCTCGCTCCCGGCACCGGCGAGCCGTACGACCTGTTCCAGGGGCTGGCCGGGGCCGCCTTCCTCGACCAGACGCTGTGGCTGCTCGGCGTCGCGCTGGCCCTGCTGCTCGGCTGGGCGGCGGCGGTGACCAGGCAGGCCCTGGTGCTCGCCTTCGCGCTGCTTGCCGTACTGGCGGCGGCCACGGGTGTGGCGCGGCTGGTGACCGAGCCCCAGGCGGCCAGCGCGCAGCCCCTGGTCTACAGCTGTCAGGAGTGGCCGATCACCGTCTGCCTCCACCCGGGCATGCGCGGCGGGCTGACCGAGGTGGGCGACGCGTTCACCAAGATCGCATCCAAGCTGTCCGGGACGCCGGCCGCCTTCACCAGGGTCGAGCAGCGCCCGCTGGGCGAGAGCCTGCGCGCCTCGACCGGCATCGTGCCGATCCACGTACCCGACCTGGCGGCGGGCTTCGCCGACCAGGCCGCCTACGACTACGTCGAGAGCCTGGCCGCCAGTTGCTCTGGCACGCCCGCGGCCGGCTACAGGGAGATCGTGATGGCGTGGCTGCGCGGCGAGCCGCTGCCCGGTGGCCCGCTGCCCGAGCACCAGTACGCCGCGGCCTGGTTCTCCGGGCTGACCGAGCACCAGCGCCGCGAGTGGCTTCGGATGTTCTACACCGACTTCCAGTCGTGCCAGCTGTCGGCCAGGCACTTCGGCGGCGGCCCCGCGGTCGCCTCGCCGACGCCGAGCGCCACCCAGAGCTATCCCGTCTATCCCACCTCCAGCGGCCGGAGCTGGGGACCGGAGATGTCACCACAGAACTGGCACTGATCATGTAGACACTCTCGTATGAGGGCAGAAAGGTCTGCATGAACGTTCAGACGGCGGCCAAGCGCAGGCGTTGGCGATATGTGGCAGGACTGCTGGCACTCGTGGTCCTTTTAGTGGTGGGCGCGCGACTGGCCTGGACCTGGCTCAACCCCTTCGACGAGCGGGTCGTGGACCGCAGCCAGCCGGTGCTACTGGAGTCCATCCACGACCTGGCCAGGTTCGAGGCGGCCACCGGCGCCTTCCAGGTCGTCGTCGACCTGGAGAAGGACGCGCCGTTCCTGCCCGACGCGGTCAAGGGCACGCGCACCCTGTTCGTCGGCGCGGGCACCGTCGACGCCTACGTCGACTTCGGGTCGCTGGCCAAGGACGCGGTGACCGTCAACGCCGACCGCACCGCGGTGACCGTCCGCCTGCCCGCCGCGCAGCTGGAGAAGGCCAACCTGGACAACAAGCGCTCCTACGTCTTCGCCCAGCAGCGCGGGCTCATCGACAGGGTGCAGGGCTTCCTGTCCTCCTCGCCGCAGGACCAGCAGGAGCTCTACGTCCTGGCCGAGAAGAAGATCACCGAGGCCGCCGTCTCGAGCGACCTGCGGGCCCGCGCCGACACCAACACCAAGGCGATGCTGGAGGGGCTGCTGAAGTCGCTCGGCTTCACCAAGGTCACGATCGTCGCGACCCCCGCCTCCTAGCCGCCCGCCGCGAGCCTGTCGGCCTCCTCGACGTGGTCGGTGAGGCCGAGCAGCTCCCAACGCTGCAGGGCGAGCGGCACGTTGCCCTCCAGCCACAGCCGGTCGTGGAAGGCGCCGAGGTCGAACGCTCCGCCCTGGCGGCGCATGGCCGTGGCCAGCAGGTCGAGGACCTGCAGCTTGCCGATCTGGTAGCTCAGACCCTGCCCGGGGTTGCCGGAGAAGAAGACCGCCTCCTCCCACGCCGTCGCCCTGTCCATCGGTACGGCCTCGGCCAGCACGTCCGCGGCCTGGTCGAGGGTCAGGTCGCCGAGCGCGAGCGCCAGGTCCACCTCCACGCGCAGCGCCCGCAGCCGCATCGCGTTGGCCACGAACACGGCGCTGTGCGGGGCGTCGTCGAACAGCCCCGACTGCAGCATCAGCTCCTCGTGGTAGAACGCGATGCCCTCGTTGGGCGCCGAGTCGTGGTAGCGGCGCCGTACCGGGTCGGGGTGCCGCCACGACAGCGCGAGCTGCTGCGCGTGGACGCCTTCGTGCGTGATCTGGGCGCGCGGGTCGCGTGCCGCGGCCAGCTCGAAGTACGGCAGGTCGGGTCCGGGCGCCTCCACGTACCTGACGGCGTCGGCGTCGGGACGCGACTCGACACCGATCTCGTGCGGGACACCCAGCCAGGCCAGCGGCGCGAGGTAGGCGGGCATCTCGGCGAACCGGTAATGGCGCAGCGTGGCGGGCTGGCTCAGCAGCCCCCTGTCCACGTAGAAGGCGCGCACGGCGCGCTCACCGGCCGCCGCCGCCTCGATCAGGGCGGCGGTGTCCGCGGGCAGTGCGGGGTCGCCCGCGTCGCGGTGGCGGTGCCGCAGCGTCGTCTCCATCGCCACCGCCCTGTCCCACTCCTGCCGGCCCATGGCGCGCAGCCGCTCGGCGTCGTACGGCAGCAGCGCCACCCTGTGCAGGAAGAACGCCAGCCCGTCGGCCCCGACAGCCGTCTCGGTCCCGAACGTTTCGACCCGCTCCCCCAGCCACCGGTGGAAGCCGTCGATCGCCTCCACGGCCGCCTCGGTCGCCGCCCCGAGCCCCTCATCGGAGTCGAGGAGCGGGGCCAGCGCCGACATGGCGGCACGCAGCCGCTCGCCCGCGTCGGCGAGCAGGACCATCGCTGACCGGGCGAACGGCGCGGCGGCGTGGCCTTCCAGGTTCTCCCGCCCCTGCCCGAGCACCGAGGGGATCGCGCCGAGCACCCTGACGATCGAGGCGGATCGCTCGGCGGTGAACGGCGGCGCGGGCAGCAGCAGGTTGTAGACGGCCACCAACGCCTGGTCGACGTAGAAGCAGGGGTTGCGCCGCCAGGAGGCGAGCACGTCGAGCTCCCACCGCACCCTGGCCAGCGCCGACCCCAGCAACCTGGCGTCCACTCGCACCTCGACGGGCTCCCCGCCCACATCGAGCGCGCGCAGCTCCGCGTCGAAGGCCTCCCACGTCTGCCGTCTGTCCGCCACCGCCGCAGCCGACCAGTCCGGCACCCAGCCCGGCGGGCGCTCCACCCTCGTGATGTCGTCAGAGGTGTCGGGAGCGGCGGCCACGCGCCACGCCCAGAACCGCTCCGCAAGACTCCTCAGCGCGCCGCCGACGTCCGCCATCCCGTTCCTACCTCCCGTTTCCCGCATGCCTAGGCATCCCGCGCTCCACCTTAGGCATCCCCGAGCGGCGCCTCATCCGGGAGATAGGGCATCCGTCCGATGTGGCGGGTGGGGACTTAGCGCGAATCTAGAGATGTCAGGGAAAACACGACATCACGGGAGAATCGGATGAACCCCGAAGTCAACTACCAGATCATGCAGACCAGGATCGACGAGCTCCACGCCGCCGCCGCGCGCGACCGGCAGGTCAGGGAGGCCCGCAAGGCGCCGCGAGCCGAGCGCACCCGCACGCGTTCGTTCTTCGCCCGCCTCCGCGCCGCATGATCCCCGTCCGACAGCCCGGCCGCCAGCACCCCAGCGGCCGGGCTTTCCCTTTTTCCTAGCGCTGAGCGCTTAGGGAACGCGGATGATCAGGGCGTCGCCCTGGCCGCCGCCACCGCACAGCCCCGCCGCGCCGAGCCCGCCGCCGCGCCGCTTCAGCTCGTACGCCAGCGTCAGCACGATCCGCGCGCCGGAGGCGCCGATCGGGTGCCCCAGCGCGATGCCGCCGCCGTTGACGTTCACCTTCTCGTACGGCAGGCCGAGCTCCTTGGCCGACTGGATGACCACGCTGGCGAACGCCTCGTTGATCTCGACCAGGTCGAGGTCGTCCACCGACAGCCCCTGCTTGCCGAGCGCGTGCTTGATGGCGTTGGCCGGCTGCGACTGCAGAGAGGCGTCGGGCCCGGCCACGTTCCCGTGCCGCCCGATCTCGGCCAGCCAGGTGAGGCCCAGCTCCTCCGCCTTCGCCTTGGACATGACCACCACCGCGCACGCGCCGTCGGAGATCTGCGAGGCCGACCCCGCGGTGATGGTGCCGTCGGCGGCGAACGCGGGCCTGAGCTTGGCCAGCGTCTCCACGGTCGTGTCGGCGCGCACGCCTTCGTCGTCCTTGACGATCACGGGCTCGCCGCGCCGCTGGGGGATCTCGACGGGGACGATCTCGTCGTCGAACACGCCGTTCTTGATTGCGGCGGCGGCCAGCTGGTGGGAGCGGGCGGAGAACTCGTCCTGCTCGGCCCTGCCGATGCCGAGCCTGGCGTTGTAGCGCTCGGTCGACTCGCCCATCGCGCACTGGTCGAACGCGCAGAACAGGCCGTCGTGCGCCATCGAGTCGACGATCTGCGAACCGCCGTACTTGACGCCCTTGCGCAGGTCGGGCAGCAGGTGGGGGGCGTTGGTCATGGACTCCATGCCGCCCGCGACCACGATGTCGAACTCGCCCGCGCGGATCAGCTGGTCGGCCATCGCGATGGCGTCGAGGCCGGACAGGCACACCTTGTTGATGGTCACCGACGGCACGGTCATCGGGATGCCCGCCTTGACCGCGGCCTGGCGGGAGGGGATCTGCCCGGCGCCGGCCTGCAGCACCTGGCCCATGATGACGTACTCGACCTGCTCGGGCGCCACCCCTGCCCGTTCGAGCGCGGACTTGATCGCCAGGCCGCCCAGGTCGACGGCCTGCTGGCCGGACAGGGCGCCCAGCAGGCGTCCGATGGGGGTACGAGCTCCGGCGACGATGACGGAACCAGACATGACAGGGCCTCCTGTGCACACGCGGGGACGTTTGACACGATACCCATCGGCGTGGGAAACGCCCTACGGGGCCGCTTCCCATACATTCATTCCATACGACGGAGCCGACGACCACCATGGAGGCGGGACACACGTGTTTATGCGCATCGATCACATCGGGATCGCCTGCCATGACCTGGAGGAGAAGATCGCGCTGTTCGAGCGGACCTTCGAGCTGACCGTCGTCGCCCGCGAGACCAACGAGGAGCAGGGCGTCAAGGAGGCCATGCTGCACATCGCCGACGGCGAGGGCGGCGGCTCCTACATCCAGCTCCTCGAACCGCTGTCGGCGGACTCACCCGTCGGCAGGTTCCTCGCCAAGCGCGGCGAAGGGGTGCATCACGTGGCGTTCGGGGTGCCGGACGTGGCGGATGCCATGCGGCAGATCGGCGACAAGGGTGTCAGATTGCTGGACGAGCGGCCACGACACGGCTCCATGGGTTCGTCGATCGCGTTCCTTCACCCGAAGGACGTGGGAGGCATGCTCACGGAGCTGGTCCAGGCAGCTCCTCAACCCTGAACACAAAAAAGGTTCGTATGTAACTAGTAACGCAGATAGTCGGACGGGGCCTCCAAGGCGGCATCAGCGGAGTACGCTGGCCTTCCGCCGGACATGGAGCCTGCTGCCAGGAGCAGGCTCCAGGCTCGGGTGCCCCGAACCCCCCGTCCGGCCCGTGTAGCCGTCTCGACAACCCAGGATCGAGCCTCCATGCAGTCCGACATCGACGCCCAGCTCAACAACTTCTTCGAGGACGCCCCAGCGCGCGAGTTCGACGTGGTGCTCCGTGGTTACGACCGGCACCAGGTCCACGACCACCTCAAGCAGCTCGACAACGAGCTGCGCCAGACCCGCGAGCAGCTGACCAGCCTCCAGCGTGACCTCTCCGACTCGCAGCGGCAGCTCCAGGAGCAGGAGCGGCCCACCTACTCGGGGCTCGGCGCCCGCATCGAGCAGTTGCTGCGCCTGGCCGAAGAGCAGGCCACCGAGCTCGTTCAGGCCGCCAGATCCGAGGCCAACGAGATCAAGGCCCACGCCAAGGTGGAGGCCGCCGACCTGCGCGCGGCCGCCGAGAGCGAGGCGGCCGAGAAGCGGGCCCAGGCCACCCGCGAGTCCGACGACCTGCGCGGCACCGCCGAGCGTGAGGCCGAGGAGATCCGCTCGACCGCCCGGCGCGAGGCCGAGGAGCTGACCAACACCACCGAGCGCGAGGCCGCCAAGCTGCGCGCCACCGCCGACCACGAGGTGGCAGAGAAGCGGGCCGACGCCGAGCGCGAGATCGCCAAGCTGCGCACCACCACCGAGCGCGAGGTCGCGCAGCTGCGCGCCTCGACCAAGCGGGAGCGCGACGAGGTCCTCACCACCGCCAAGCGCCAGGCCGACGAGATGCGCGCCCAGGCCCAGCGGGTGCTGGAGGAGTCCGAGGCCAAGCGGGCCCAGGACGAGGCCGAGTTCGAGATCCAGCTCGCCTCCCGCCGCGAGGAGGCCGAGCGCCAGGAGGCCGAGCGCCACGCGACCGCCCAGGCCGCCACGCAGAAGCTGGTCGCCGAGGCCGAGCAGCGCGCCGCGACCGCCGAGTCCCGCGCCACCAAGGCCACCCAGCAGGCCGAGCAGACCCGCCGCGAGGCCGACACCCACGCCAAGCAGCTGGTCGCCAACGCCCGCAAGAACGCCGACCAGGTGGCGGCCGAGGCCAAGGCCAGCGCCGAGCACATCGTCAGCGAGGCCAAGTCGGAGGCCGAGCGCACCCGCACCAACATGCAGCGCCAGGTCGACGAGCTGACCAGGCAGCGCGACAGCATCACCAGCCACCTCGCGCAGCTGCGCCAGCTGCTCGGCGGCGCGCCGCTTCCTGGCATGGAGCCCGAGCCCGCCGTCACCGCCGCCCCGCCGAAGCCGGCCCTGGCCCCTTCGTCGTCCAACGGCGACAAGCCCGCGCCCGCGCCGGCTCCCGCCACGGCGTCCGCCAAGCCGCAGGCGGGTGACGACGACTCGGAGTGGTGGCAGGAGTAACCCGATCCGGGGGCTGATCGACGGCTGAAGAGAGCCTGGTGACCTTGAGGTCGCTAGGCTCTCTTCTTGTCTTTGTACGGCTTGCCCAGATTCGCCCCCACCCTCCTGGAGCCACCGTGACCGCCAACGTCGACGAGCCCGCGTCCCCCGAACCGGGAGTCCAGGAGGAGGACCGGCAGGCGGGCTGGAACCTGCAGGAGGGCGCGCTGCCGTACGGGATGCCGGGCAAGCCGCTGGCCAGAGGCCCCTTCCTGTTCGGCCTCGTGGGCGGGCTCGGCGTGCTGACGGCGATCGCCATCGGCCACCTGATCACCAACTCCCTCAGTGTGATCATTCTCATCGTGGTGGCGATGTTCCTCGCGGCGGGGCTCAACCCGGCCGTCGAGGCGCTCCAGCGGCGCCGGATGAAGCGGCGGACGTCGATCTCGATCGTGTTCGCCGGCGTGATCGTGCTGTTCGTGCTGTTCGGCCTGGCGATCGTGCCGCCGGTGAGCAAGGAGTCGGCCGACTTCATCGCCGCCGTGCCCGGCTACTTCGAGCAGCTCATGGCCAATCCGACGCTCAGGCAGCTGGACGCCGACTACCAGCTCCTGCCGAAACTGGCCGAGTTCGTCACCGCCACGCTGGCCCCCTCGCTCGCGGGCGGGCTGGTCGGCGCGGGCCTGGTGGTGCTGGACGGGGTGTTCACCGGCGTGACGCTGTTGGTGCTGATGCTCTACTTCCTCGGCTCCCTGCACTCGATCAAGGAGTATCTGCTCAAGCTCGTCCCCGCCTCGCGCCGGACGAGGACGGCGGCCATCGCCGACGAGATCCTCGACGGCATCGGCGGCTACGTGGCGGGCAACGTCCTCATCTCGGTCATCGCGGGCGTGCTGAGCTGGGCGTTCCTGACCATCGCGGGGGCGGACTACGCCCTGGCCCTGGCGCTGGTGATCGCGCTCACCGACCTGATCCCGCTGGTGGGCGCGACGATCGGGGCGGTGCTGGTGAGCGGCGTGGCGTTCCTGCAGTCAGTGCCGCTCGGCATCGCGTGCGCGATCTTCTTCATCGTCTACCAGCAGGTCGAGAACTACCTCATCTACCCGCGCGTCATGAAGCGCTCGGTGGACGTGGCGCCCGCGGTGACCGTGATCGCGGCGCTGTTCGGCGGCGCGCTGCTGGGCATCGTCGGCGCCCTGCTGGCCATCCCCGTGGCGGCCGCGATCGCGCTGATCATCCGTGAGATCGTGCTGCCTCGCCAAGCTCGGAGCTGACGAAGGCGGCCACGGCCGCGTTGAAGGCCTCGGGCTGCTCGACCGCGCTCAGGTGCCCGGCCCGCTCGATGATCGTCAACTGGCCTTCGGGCAGGGCGCGCAGCATCTCCTCGGCGTCGTCGCAGGTGGTGAGCCTGTCCTCCGCACCCACGATCACCAGGGCGGGCGCCTTGAGCGCGCCCAGCGTGTCGAAGGAGTCGGGACGTCCGGCCATGGCCCGCTGCGCCCAGGCAACCGCGCCCGGCGGCGCCGACTGGACCAGCCCCCGCACCCGGCCGTAGACCATCGCCCTGCGTTCCCTCGTGGTCGTCCCGACGAGGCCGGGCAGGACCTCCTCGATGAGCACGCCCGTGCCGTCGGCCTCGACCTGCCGCGCGATGCGCTCCCTGTTCTGCCTGGCCTGGTCGGTGTCCTGGCCGGCCTTGGTGTCAGCGAGGACGACGCCTGCGACGCGGTCGGGGTGGCGCCTGCAGAAGGCCATCGTCACGTAGCCGCCCATCGACTGCCCGCCGATCACCGCCCGCTCGACCCCCTCGCTGTCGAGCACGGCGGCGACGTCGTCTGCCATGAGGTCGATGGAGGGCTCGTCGTCGCCCAGCTGGGAGCCGCCGAAGCCGCGCAGGTCGGGGGTGATGACCCGGCAGGTGGCGGCCAGTCCTTCACGTTGGGCCAGCCACATCGCCGACGACAGCGGGAAGGCGTGGAGCAGGACGACGGGGACACCGGTCCCCGTTGATCTCGTGTAGAGCTGCACGGACCTCACGGTAACCCGGTTCCCGGCGACAATCACCGTGTGGCATGTGCCGTTTTCCGCCCTACGGCCTGACCGCTTCTCCTCCGGCGTCGACCACGTCGGTGGGCAGGGGGTAGGCGTCGGGGTTGACCCGCTTGACGATCTCGTTCAGCGCGATCCGCACGTACGGCTCGCCGACCCACAGATGCTTGGCCCCCTCCACCCCGATGACCTCGGCCTGGGGCACCCTGGCGAACCTGGCCTTGGCCTCCTCGGGCCGCAGGTAGTCGTCGAACTCCGGCACCAGCGCCGCCAGCGGACGCCCGAAGGCGGCCCACGCGTCGAGGTCGGCGTCGGTGGCCCGCTTCAGCGGCGGCGACAGCAGGATCGCGCCCTCCACCAGGGGGTCGTGCGCCCACCTCAGCGTGAGCTCGGTGCCGAAGGACCAGCCGACCACCCAGACGTGCGGCAGGTCGTGGAACTCGGCGTACTCCAGGGCGGCCGCCACGTCGTAGCGCTCCCCCTCGCCGCCGTCGAAGGCGCCCTCGGAGGTGCCGCGCTCGGAGGAGGTGCCCCGCGTGTTGAAGCGCAGGACCGCCAGGTCGGCGAGGGCGGGCAGCCGGTTGGCGGCCTTCTTGTAGACGTGGCTGTCCATGAACCCGCCGTGGGTGGGCAGCGGGTGCAGGGTGACGAGCGTCGCGACCGGCGGCCGGTCCGCGGGCAGGGCCAGCTCGCCGACCAGGGTCAGCCCGTCGGCGGTGTGCAGCTCGATCGGCTCGCGCCTGGCGGGCAGGACGGTGGCCGCGCGGATCTCCAAGTCAGTCTCCTCAGTACCTGCTGCGGCCGGGACCTCGGTCCAGCCGCTTGCGCCAGCAGTTGGTGTGCCAGTGGCGGCGTTCCTCGTCGCCGCCCGTCCAGTTGGGCCAGCTCACGATATGCGGAGCGCCGGAGCGGATCTCCTGGTCGCAGCCAGGGCAGCGGTAGTGCTTGGCCGAGGTGGCACCGTTGAGCATGCGGACTTTCCACTCCCCGTCCGGCCACTCCTCCACCCTGTCGGTCGAGCTGGAAAAGCCGACCGGGCGGGTCGACTCCTTACGGCGGGCACGGCGAGGGCTCATGGCCGGGGGAACCGGGTCAGCCCCGCGGTGACGAGCTGGTCGAGCAGGGGGGCGGGGGCGGAGGACGGCGTCAGCCGCTCGGCGTGCAGGGCGCGCAGGCCGTCGCGCACCGTGGCCAGGCCGATGGACTCGATCAGCTCGAAAGGACCGGTGACGTATCCGCAGCCGAGCCGCATGGCCGCGTCGATGTCGTCGATGGCGGCGTAGCCGGACTCGTACATGCGGACGGCGTCGTTCAGGTGGGAGAACAGGAGCGCCTCGATCACCAGCCCCGCCCTGTCCTTGCACGGCACGGGCGTATAGCCGGCGATCTTCAGCAGGCCGTGGGCGCCGAGCGCGGCCTCCTGCGTGGTCAGCACGGAGACGGCCAGCTCGGCGACCTGCCCGCTCAGCCGGACGCGGACGGTGTTGCCCGAGAGGGGGAGGGAGCCGCCCACCTGGAGGACCACGTCGGGGTCGTCGCTCTCCTTGAACCCCGCGGTGTCGAGTCGGTCGGCCAGCTCCGGCGAGCCGACGACGCGAACGGTCCGCGCGGGCGCCTTGTCCTGCGGGCCGTCGCCGGCCTCGCCGTAGAAGCCCCTGCCGGACTTGCGGCCGAGCAGGCCCGCCGCGACGTAGGAGCGCAGCAGCGGGGAGGGCACGTGCCGGTCGGAGCGCGACTCGTCGAACAGCACGTTCATGATCTCGTAGGCGGTGTCGAGGCCGATCAGGTCGAGCAGCTGGAAGGGGCCCATGGGCAGCCCAACGCCGAGCTTCATGGCGTGGTCGATGTCGTCGCGGGCGGCCACGCCGTGGTCCAGCAGGGTGACGGCGTGGTTGAGGTACGGCAGCAGCAGCCTGTTGACCACGAACCCCGCCCCATCGCCCACCGTGACGGGCGACTTGCCGAGCCTTACGGCCAGGCCGGCGACCTCGTCGACGACGCCGGGGTCGGTGACCACGGTGCCGACCACCTCGACCAGGCCCATGACGGGCGCCGGGTTGAAGAAGTGCATGCCGACCAGCCGTCCGGGGCGGCCGGTTGCGGCGGCCAGCGCGGTCACCGACAGCGAGGAGGTGTTGGTGGCCAGGATGGTGGACGGCTTGCAGATGCGGTCGAGCTCACCGAACAACTCGACCTTGAGGTCCATGCGCTCGGGGATCGCCTCGATCACCAGGTCGGCGTCGCGCAGGTCGGCGCGCGAGGTGGTGAGCGTCACCCTGGCGAGGATCTCCTCGCGCTCGGCCGCTGTCAGTTTGCCCTTGTCGAGCGCCCTTCCCGTGGACCTCTCCAGGTGCGCGCGCCCCCTGGCCAACGCCACCTCGTCCGCCTCCACGCCGCACACCCGGATGCCCGCGCGGGCGAAAACCTCCGCTATGCCCGCCCCCATCGTGCCGAGGCCGACCACTCCCACCATTTCCAACACCATGCGACCAGTTTTCCAGAGCCGGTAGGGTTGGCCGTCATGCGGCTGGTCATCGCGCGATGCAGCGTGGATTACATGGGGCGGCTCACGGCACACCTGCCGATGGCGCCGCGGCTGGTGCTCATCAAGGCGGACGGAAGCGTGAGCATCCACGCCGACGACCGCGCGTTCAAGCCGCTCAACTGGATGAACCCGCCGTGCAAGCTCAAGGAGGACGGCGGCACCTGGACCGTCACCCACGGCAAGACCGGCGAGAAGCTCGTGCTGACGATGGAGGAGATCTTCCACGACTCCTCCCACGAGCTGGGCGTCGACCCCGGGCTGATCAAGGACGGCGTCGAGGCGCACCTGCAGGAGCTGCTGGCCGAGCACATCGGCACACTGGGCGAGGGCTACACGCTGATCCGCAGGGAGTACATGACGGCGATCGGCCCCGTCGACATCCTGTGCCGTGACGCGGCGGGCATGACGGTCGCGGTGGAGATCAAACGGCGCGGCGAGATCGACGGCGTGGAGCAACTGACCCGCTACCTGGAGCTGCTCAACCGCGACCCGCTGCTCGCCCCGGTGCGCGGCGTGTTCGCGGCGCAGGAGATCAAACCGCAGGCGCGGGTGCTGGCGTCCGACCGCGGCATCGACTGCGTCACCCTGGACTACGCGGCCCTCCGCGGCATCGAGCCCGAGAACCCGACCCTCTTCTAGTTTCTGTACGGCAGCTTCTAGGTTCTGTACGGCAGGCGGGGTCATGGCCACCGTGGTCACCGGTGGCCGCCCGTCCATTACGGCACTCCGGCCGGACTTCGGCCGGCCGCCGTTACATCGCCCCTAAACCCAACCCCTCACACGCCCCTCGGGAGAACCCTTCCGGTCGCGCCGCGGCCCTCGACCCGGCGGGCCGTTGTAAGTAAGGGTTTACCGGCTTATCGTGGCGCCATGACGACCCTGACCTTCGATTCGGTGAATCCCGCGACCGGACAGGTCGTCGGCAGCCACGCCAAGCAGGACGCCCAGGCCGTACACGAGGCGGTCACGCGGGCCGAGCAGGCCGCGCGCTGGTGGGCCGAGCTGGGCGCCGCCGAGCGCAGGCGCAGGCTCCTCGACTACAAGGCGGTCATCACCCAGCATCTGCGGCCGCTGGCCGCGCTGGTCCACCAGGAGACGGGCAAGCCGGAAGACGACGCCATCCTGGAGATCGTGCTGACGATCACCCACCTCGACTGGGCGGCGCGCAACGCCGGGAAGGTGCTGGGCAGGCGCAGGGTCGCCACCGGCCTGGTCGGCCTCAACCTGGCGGCCACGCTGGAGTACCTACCGCTCGGCGTCGTCGGCGTGATCGGCCCGTGGAACTACCCGGTCTTCACCCCGATGGGCTCGATCTCCTACGCCCTGGCCGCGGGCAACGCCGTGGTGTTCAAGCCGAGCGAGCTCACTCCGGGCGTCGGGGTGCGGCTGGCGGAGCTGTTCGGCCAGGCCGTACCCGAGCAGCCGGTGTTCCAGACCGTCACGGGGCTCGGGGAGACGGGCGCCGCGCTGGCGGGCGACCCGAGGGTCAAGAAGATCGCCTTCACCGGCTCGACGGCCACGGCCAAGCGCGTGATGGCCGCCTGCGCCGCGAACCTCACCCCGATCGTCGCCGAGTGCGGCGGCAAGGACGCCTTCATCGTCGACGCCGACGCCGACCTGCCCGCCGCCGCCGACGCCTGCCTGTGGGGCGCGCTGTCGAACGCTGGGCAGACGTGCGTGGGCGTGGAGCGGGTGTACGTCGTGGACCAGGTCTACGACCCGTTCATGCGCGAGCTGACGTCGAGGGCCGAGCGGGTCAGGGCGGGCGAGCACTACGGGCCGATCACCATGCCCGCGCAGCTCGACGTCATCAGGCGGCACATCGACGAGGCGGTCGCGTCGGGCAAGGCGGTCACGGGCGGGCCAGAGTCGGTGCGCCCGCCGTACGTGGATCCGGTCATCGTCGAGGACGTGCCGGAGGATTCGGCGGCGGTGCGGGAGGAGACGTTCGGCCCGACCATCACCGTGCGCAGGACGAGTGACGTCCACGAGGCGCTGGAGCTGGCCAACGCCTCCGCCTACGGCCTGGGCGGCACGATCTTCTCCCGCGACACCCGCCGGGCCGCGCGACTGGCCCGGCTGATGCGCAGCGGCGCGACCGCGATCAACTCGGTGATCTCCTTCGCGGGAGTGCCGTCGCTGCCCTTCGGCGGGGTCGGCGACTCGGGGTTCGGCAGGATCCACGGCGCCGACGGGCTCAGGGAGTTCGCCAGGCCGAAGGCCGTCTCCCGCCAGCGCTTCGCCATGCCTGGAATGCGGCTGACGTCCTTCAGCCGCGGTCCCGACGATCTTGAGCGACTGATCAGGATGATGACCATTTTCCACGGACGACGTAAGCGCTAATGTAAATGCTCTTTCCCCATTGGGATCATCCATCCATAATTGTGTGCTCTGGGGGCTCGCGATCATGTAGGAATGGGTGAAAAGTGAACCGGTCTTACCGGGGAATGTCAGCCGAGCAAAGAGTGGCTGACAGGCGGGAGCGGCTGATGACGGCCGCGTACACGCTCTATGCGAAACCGGGGTTCGCCGCGACCACGATCGAAAGATTGTGCACGGAGGCGCGCATCTCCAACCGCGCCTTCTACGAGTGTTTCGGCGGCAGGGAGGAGCTGCTCCAGGCCCTCTACGAGCGCTGCGTCGACGAGGCCCTGACCGTGATCTCGAAGGCGATGCAGGACGCTCCGGCACGACTGGACGCGCGCATCAGCGCCGGGATAGCCACATATATCGATTTCGCTACATCTGACTGGCGTCGCGCCCGAATCATGCACGTGGAGGTCCGGCGGTCGGGCGACGTTCTCGCCGCGTCGCGGCAACGGGCGGTGGAGTCCTTCGCCCGCATCGTCGAGGACGAGACGCAACCGTTTCCGCGCTCCGCTCCGTTCGACCGGCATCTACTCGCGCTCGGCCTGATTGGCGTGCTACAGGAGCTGCTCATCGAATGGGTGCTGGCCGAACAACCGCCTTCCACGGATGAACTCGTGCGCGCAGCTGTCCATATCTTCCACCGGTCGTTTTCCGGTCTTTCCTGACAGGCCGTTACGGTCAATACCAATTATGTGATCATTTGCCGGACATGAAGAGGGCAGAGCGCGGCTGATCACACTCTGCCCTCAAATATGTTGTGGCGTCCGGCGAACTCCCGACCCCCGCCGGATGTCACATCAGGCCACCGCGGCCGCGGGCACTTCCACGTGGAGCACTCGATTCAGCCGAGTGACCGCGAGCACCCGCATGATCCTTGGTGGCACACCCCGGAGAACGAGGCGGCGTTCCGCGCTCAGCGCGCGGCGATGCGTGCCGACGAGCACACCGAGGCCGGTGGCATCGATCATCTCCAGCCGGGAGAGATCAACGATCAGGTCGCCGTCACCAGAGTCGACCGCGTCGTGCAGACGCGGACGGACCCCTGCCACGGTCCCCACGTCGAGCCGCTGCCCGACGTACACCACCTGAGCTCCAGGCCTACCCTTGACCCGCATGCCACCTCCTCAGGTCACGCTGCCATCTAATCACGCAACGTAGTCATTCTTTCTCTCGGGGTGATAATCGACACACCAACCATCAGTACGGGTACCCGGTCAGAGCCAACCCATGTCCCGAGCCATCCGAATTGCGGTGATCCGGTTGCTCGCGCCGAGTTTGGTGATCGCGCTCGACAGGTAGTTACGCACGGTGCCCTCGGTCAGGTGCATGACCGCGGCGATCTCAGTGACCGACGACCCCGCCGCGGCCAGCTCCAGCGCCCCGCGCTCGCGATCGGTCAGCGGGCTCTCCCCCGCCATCATCGCCGAGGCCGCCATCTCCGGGTCGAGGTAGCGCCCGCCGTCGCGAACCTTCCTGATCGCCGCCGCGAGCTCGCTGGCGGAGGCGTCCTTGGGGATGAACCCGCGCACCCCCGCCGCCAGCGCCCTGCGCAGGTAACCGGGGCGGCCGAAGCTGGTGAGGATGACGATGGCCTGGCCGGGCAGCGCCTCGGCGACGCTCAGGCCGTCCATGCCGGGCATCTCGATGTCGAGCACGACCACGTCGGGCGCGTGCTCGCCGACCGCGGCCACCACCTGGTCGCCCCTGCCGACCTGGCTGACCACCTCGATGTCGGGCTCCAGGCCCAGCAGGGTCGCCAGCGCCTGCCGGATGAGGTGCTCGTCGTCGGCGAGCAACACCTTGATCATGTGGATATCCTCGATCATGTGGGAATCCTCGCCCTCACCACGAACTGTCCTTCGCTCTCCCCTGCCGTCAGCACGCCGCCCAACGCGGCCACCCGCTCGCTCATGCCCGCCAGGCCGGTGCCGGCCGTACCCTTGGCCGGCTTGGGATGGTTGTTGGCCACGGTCAGCTCCACCGCGCCGGAACCGGTGACCACCTTGATCCGGCAGGTGGTGGCGGCGCTGTGGCGCAGCACGTTCGTGCTGCTCTCGCGCACCAGCCAGGCCAGCAGCGTGCTCGTCTCCTCGCTCAGGGCGTCGTCCGGCAGCTCCAGCGCGCAGCTGATGCCCGCCGCCTCCATGACCGCCCGCACGCTGAGGAGCTCGGCGTTGAGGTCGACCGTACGGTAACCACGGACCACCGCGCGGATCTCCTTCAACGACTCCCTGGCCAGCCGCCTGACCTCCATCATCTCCTTGGCCGCCTCGCCCGTCGCCAGCCGGGCCGCCAGCTCGCTCTTGACCGCGATGGCCGAGAGGCTGTGGCCGACGACGTCGTGCATGTCTCGCGAGAAGCGCAGCCGCTCCTCGGTGACGGCGAGCTTGGCCTTGGCGTCCCTGCCGTCGTGGGCGGCCTTGACCATCGTCCAGAACCAGAACTGGAAGCGGCTCAGCCACGCCACCAGCCCGATCATCAACACGTAGAAGACGACACCCATGGGCATCAGCGCCACGCACACCGCGGCGGCGCCCAGGCCGATCAGGACCGCGGTGATCCTGGAGACGCGCAGCACCGCCAGCGCCGCCCACGCGACCACGGCCATGGCGCCGGCGACGAACTGCTCGCGCAGCAGGACGAAGGAGAGCGCCGCCAGGACGCCTGTGATGATCACTTCACGGCGGGCGTACTCGCCCTGCACCATGATCCTCGCGCCGCGCACGTAGAAGAAGGTGAAGGCGATCACCACGATCGCCGCCGCCACCAGCTGCCACACGGCGGGCTGGACGCGGTTGGTAACCGCCGCAGGCAGGGAGAGCCACGGCAGCACGACGCCTCCGGCGACGGTCCACAGCGTGGCCCGCCGGAGGCGCTCGTAGTCAGTGCTGATGTCGGTCATGTCGCAGTAAACCTAGCTGTGCCGGGGATCCCACCGGAACAGCCACTTCACCAGCAGCGCGGCGACGCCGAGCCAGACGAGCAGCACGCCGATCCACGGCAGCGCGTCGGCCCACGAGCCACCGCCCGTGTAGCCCATCCGCATCATCTCGGCGATCGGCGTCGTGGGCACCAGCCTCGCGACGAAGGGCAGCTCCGTCACCGGCACCATGAGCGGCGCGCCGATCACCGCGACCAGCAGCACCGGCAGCACCGCCACCTGGGCGAACTCCGCGTTCGGCGTGATCCCGGAGAAGGCCGCCGCCAGCAGCGCGAACACCCCCACACCCAGGACCGCGGCCACCAGCATCATGGGCACGTTCACCGGCAGGCCGCCACCCGCGCGGTTGATCCACACGGTCAGCAGCGCGACCTGCGCCGCGTACACCGCGAACCCCGACAGCGCCGCCCCGCCGAAGATCGCCGCCGCCGAGCCCTGCCCGCCGCGCAGCCGCTTCAGCACCAGCTCCTCGCGGCGGGCGGTGAAGGAGTTGACCAGGTTGACGAAGACCGCGAACACCACCATCAGCCCCGGCAGCCCCGTCAGCACGAACGTCTGGTCGCCCATCTGCGAGAACATCAACCCGAACAGGAACGGCAGCAGCACCACGTTGACCATCGCGGTCGTGTTGCGGCCCAGCAGCTTCAGATCCATCCTGGCCAGCCGTACGGCGTGCAGCGCGTCGGTCCTCATCGGTTGTCCTCCACCACTCGCAGGAAGACGTCCTCGAGGGTGCCCCTGCGCACCTCGAGCCGCTCAAGAGTCAGGCCGTGCCCGTCGGCCCAGGCCAGCAGGGTCCGCACCGCCGGATGCGCCTCACCCGTCAGCGTGTAGACGACCTGCCTGTTGGCGACCACGGGAGCCGCGCCGTGCAGGAACGGCGGCTCGGCGGGCTCCGACAGCCTGAAGGTGATCTGGTCGCCCGTGGTGCTCACGACCTCGTCGACCGTGCCGTAGGTGCGGATCACGCCCTCGTGCATGATGGCCAGCCGGTCGGCCAGGCGCTCGGCCTCCTCCAGGTAGTGCGTGGTCAGCAGCACCGTGGTCCCGCGCTCCCTGAGCCCTCTGATGACCTCCCAGGTGGCCTGCCTGGCCTCGGGGTCCATGCCGGTGGTCGGCTCGTCGAGGAAGAGCACCTCGGGGCGGGACAGCACCGCCAGGGCCAGGTCCAGCCTGCGCTTCTGCCCCCCGGACAGCTGCCGGACCCTGGTCTTGGCCTTGTTCGCCAGATCGACGACCTCCAGGATGTCTCCCTCGGCGGGCGGGCGGCCCGCGTCGGCGCTCATCCCCTTCCAGACCGCGACCGTCTCCGCGACGGTGAGATCACCGAGGAAACCGGCCTCCTGCAGCATGATCCCGACGCGCGGGCGCAGCGCCCTGCGCTGCCGGACGGGGTCCAGGCCCAGGACCCGCACCGTGCCCTCGCTCGCCCTGGTGTAGCCCTCCAGGACCTCCATCGTGGTGGTCTTGCCCGCGCCGTTGGTGCCGAGCAGCGCGAACAGCTCGCCCGGCCGTACCTCGAAGGAGATGCCGCGCACCGCCTCGAAGCTCCCGTACCGCTGCCGCAGCCCGACGACCTCGATGGCGGGCCCGCCCACAGCCGTGGGGGCGGCGGTGTCCCGCGTCTCTGTGATCCTCATGGCATCTAGCCTGGCTTTTGCGGGTCTGTCCCAGTAGTCGCCGATATCACCGGCCGCTGATGAAGATCGCGCCACTCGCCCATGACATCTGTCATCCCTCGCCACGCCCGCCCCCACCGAGCCACCCGCCCGCTCCGAGCCACCCGCCCGCCCTCCACGCGGCACGGCCACCTCCCTGGTCACCGGCCCGCCGCCCTTTCAGGCAACGAGAGGACGGCCGGGCGAGCGCGACGGCCCCCGCCACACGAGAGGGTCTCCCAGCGAGCACAGCGGGGCCGGTCCCGCGAGAGGGCGCCCCGCGAGCAAGGCGGGCGGCCTCCCACTGAGGTCGCCCGGCAACGCAGTGGGACCCTGGACCCACGGACAGGTCCCGACCCCAGGCGGGCGGTCTCCCCTGGGATCGCCGAGCGAGCACGGCGGGCCCGGTCCCACGACAGGGCGCCCCGCGAGCAAGGCGGGCGGCCTCCCACTGGGATCGCCCGGCAAGCACAGCGAGCCCAGCCCCGCGAGAGGGCGCCCCGCGAGCAAGGCGGGCGGCCTCCCACTGGGTCGCCCGGCCAACGCGGCGGACTCCGGTCCCACGGACTCCCGACCTCCAGGACAGGCGGGAGGCCGCCCTCCTCGGGGGCCGCTCGGTGAGCACGAAGGACCCCGGCCCCACGAAGGGCGCCCCCAAGGCGGGCGGCCTCCCCTGGGGGGCGCCCGGCTACGCGGCGGACCCTGGACCCACGGACAGGTCCCGACCCCAGGACGGGAGCCTGGGGAGCGACCGGTCGGTGGGGTGGAGGCCGGTCCCGTGGACGGGTCTCGACGCCCTGGACAGGCTGGAACCCCACCTTGGGCCGTCACGTGGGGGAGGTCTGCGATGCTGGAGGCATGACGCGCGCAGACAAGGACAAGCCGGTCGTCCTCTCCAAGATCTACACTCGGACCGGCGACGACGGCACGACCGCGCTCAGCGACCTGAGCCGCACGTCGAAGACGGACCCGAGGCTCGCCGCGTACGCCGACGCCGAGGAGGCCAACGCCGCTATCGGTCTGGCCCTCGCCTACGGCACGCTCTCCCCCGAGATCACCGACGTGCTCGGCAGGGTCCAGAACGAGCTGTTCGACCTGGGCGCCGACCTGGCCACCCCGCTCGTCGACAGCCCCGAGTTCCCCCCGCTGCGCGTCGAGCCCTCCTACATCGCCTGGCTCGAATCGCAGTGCGACCACTTCAACGCCGAGCTGCAGCCGCTGCGCAGCTTCATCCTGCCCGGCGGCGACCTCGCCACGGCGCAGCTCCACGTCGCCCGCGTGACGGTCCGCCGCGCCGAGCGCTCGGCCTGGGCCGCGCTGGAGGCCCACGAGGACGTCAGCCCGCTGCCCGCCAAGTACCTCAACCGGCTGTCCGACCTGCTGTTCATCCTGTGCAGGACCGCGCACAACGGCGGCGAGATCCTGTGGAAGCCCGGAGGCACCCGATAATCGTCGCCATATGAAGAATGGATTCGCCCTCGTTTTCGCCGTTCTGGCGGTCGGTCTGGCCGTCGTCTCCCCCTGGCCCACGGGTCTCGGCGAGACGACCACCGGCGATCCCCGCCTCGCGGCGGCGCTCAGGGACACCGCCCCCTCCACCGGCCTGCGCGACGCCTCCGTCGCGATGATCGAGAACGGCAGGGCCAGGTTCGCCGGCGTGGGCGACCGGCCGATCACGCCCGAGACCCCGTTCGAGATCGGCTCGATCACCAAGACGCTGACCGCCATGATGATCGCCGATCTCGCCGAGGACGGCGTGCTCAGGCTGAGCGACCCCGTGGAAGGATTACTCCCCGAGCTGAAGGGCACCCCCGCGGGGAAGGCGACGCTGGAGGAGCTGCTCTCTCACCGCGCCGGGCTGCCGAACACCCCGGCGGGCGGCCTGCAGGGCATGGCCCGTGTGATCCTGTCGAACTTCTCCGGCGCCAACCCCTACCCGCTGTCCACCGAGGACGTCCTGCGCGAGGCGGCAGGCGCCGAGATCGAGGGACGCGGCACCGTCGCCTACTCCAACCTGGGCGTGGCGCTGGCCGGCCACGCCGCCGCCCGCAGAACCGGCACCCCCTACCCCGACCTGCTCAAGAAACGGGTCCTCATCCCGCTCGGCATGACCTCCACCGTGGTCAGGGGCCTGGACGAGGCGCCTCCGCAGGGCGCGGCGCTCCCCCACCGCGCCAACGGTCACCGGGTCAGCCCGTGGTCGGGCGCGGGCTACTCCCCCGCGGGCGGCGGCGTGTGGTCCACGACAGGCGACCTGACCAAGCTGCTCACCGGTGTGATCGCGGGCACCGCCCCCGGCGCGGACAGCGCGCGACCGCGGTTCGACGTGGGGGAAGGCGAGCGGATCGGCCTGGCCTGGTTCACCACGCCGAAGGGTGGCCGCCAGATCACCTGGCACAACGGCGGCACCGGCGGCTCGCGCTCCTACGCGGGCTTCGACGCGACGACTGGCAAGGCGGTCGTCGTCCTGTCGAACACCGCCCAGGACGTCGACGAGCTCGCCCTCCGCCTGCTCGGAATCGACGAGGAGGAGGGGTCCCTATCGATGCCGTTCCTGGTCCTCGGGATCGTGTGGCCGCTCATCGTGGCCTTCACCTCGATCTCCACGATCAGGCGCATCGGGGGCATCAACCGGCTGCAGGCGGTCAACGACGCCGTGTGGAGCGCGGTGCTGCTCTACCTGGCCTGGGTCACCGGGCCGTGGGAGCGGCTGACTGTGCTGCCGTGGCTGGCCGCGGCGAGCCTGTTCGCCGCGTCGGCGGTGATCGTGATCAGCAGGTGGCGGGACCTGCCCGCCACAAGAGAACGCAACCCGGCAGCCCAACGCTGGTCGGCGGGCCTCTCGCTGGCCTTCGCAACACTGGTGGTAGCCGCGATCACAGTCCCGACGTAGCGGTAATCGGTCAACGCCCGGCCCCGGTGCGACGGCAAGGCAAAGCGACTGCTGCCGTTACGGGCGACGTAGCGGCGGCCAGCCAGAGTCCTGCTGGGGTGGCGTGATGGACGGGCGGTCGCCGGTGACCACGGTAGCCTTGATCCGGCTTGCCGTACAGGATGAAGAAGAAGTCAGGCGACGTCGAGGTAGGCGCTGGGCGGGGCGGACTCGAGCCAGGCCAGGAAGCCGGTCAGCGCGTCCTCCGACATCGCCAGCGACACCTCGCCGCAGTCGACCGCCCACAGGCCGCCGCTGATCGGCTGCCGGGCGGAAACAGTCAGGCCGCGCCTCGCGATAGCGTGGCGCGGCCTGAACAGCACACCGATGAGCGGGATCCAGTGGAGCTCCCCGTCGGCATAGCGGGCTACACCGCTGCGCCAGCCACCGGGGCCCATGGACGGCCCTACTTTGAGTCGACATGGCACGCTCCCACGGGAGCGTGCCAGCGCGAAACCGCGGATCACCATGAGAGCTGCGAGCAGTAGGGCGACGAGCAGCGCGTCCGTGAGAATCGTCAGCATCGCCGCCCCCGCGTGTCGTGAAAGATCAGACGTTCTCGCCGGCCGCGCGCAGCCTGGCCCGTGCTCGCTTGGCCGCGACCGCCGCGTCGGCGTCCTCCTGGTCGGCCTCGATCGAGGCCTGAGCCCGCTCGAGAGCGTCGCGGGCAGCCGCGACGTCCACCTCGGAGCCCAGCTCGGCCGCTTCGGCCAGCACGGACACCTCGTTGTCGGCCACGGAGATGAACCCGCCGTGCACCGCGGCGATGAGGTCCTCCTCGCCGCCGCCGCGCTTCACACGCAGGACCCCGCCCTCGACGAGCACGCCGAGCACCGGTGCGTGTTGAGGCATAATACCGATCTCGCCGTCCACGGTCTTGGCAATCACCATGTCGGCCTCGCCCGACCAGATCTCACGCTCCGGTGAGACGACCCCTACGCGTAGCTTCGCCACTTGTGTAGGTTCCTTTCCGATCAGATGCCAGGTGCGGCTTTTCACCACACCTGGCACCGAAGGCGATTACTTGGAGAGTTCCTTGGCCTTGGCGATGGCCTGCTCGATGCCACCGACCATGAAGAAGGCCTGCTCGGGCAGGTGGTCGTACTCGCCCTCGCACAGACCCTTGAACGAGGCGATCGTCTCGTCCAGCGGCACGAACTCACCCGGCTGACCGGTGAACGCCTCGGCGGCGTACATCGGGTGCGACAGGAAACGCTCGATACGGCGGGCCCTGTTGACGGTGACCTTGTCCTCTTCGGACAGCTCGTCGATACCGAGGATCGCGATGATGTCCTGGAGCTCGCGGTACTTCTGCAGGATTCGCTTGGTCTCCTGGGCCACCGCGTAGTGCTCCTCGCCCACGACCTGCGGGTCGAGGATCCGGGAGCTGGAGTCGAGCGGGTCCACCGCGGGGTAGATGCCCTTCTCCGAGATCGGCCGCGACAGCACGGTCTGCGCGTCGAGGTGCGCGAACGCGTTGTGCGGGGCCGGGTCGGTGATGTCGTCCGCGGGCACGTAGATCGCCTGCATGGAGGTGATCGAGTGACCACGCGTCGAGGTGATGCGCTCCTGGAGCACACCCATCTCGTCGGCCAGCGTGGGCTGGTAACCCACGGCGGACGGCATACGGCCGAGCAGGGTGGAGACCTCGGAACCGGCCTGGGTGAAGCGGAAGATGTTGTCGATGAACAGCAGCACGTCCTGCTTCTGCACGTCGCGGAAGTACTCCGCCATGGTCAGCGCGGACAGCGCGACACGCAGACGCGTGCCCGGCGGCTCGTCCATCTGGCCGAAGACGAGGGCGGTGTCCTTGAGAACGCCGGCCTCCTCCATCTCCAGCCAGAGGTCGTTGCCCTCACGGGTACGCTCACCGACGCCGGCGAAGCACGAGGTTCCGGAGAACTTCAGCGCGACTCGGCGGATCATCTCCTGGATCAGAACGGTCTTGCCGACACCGGCGCCACCGAACAGACCGATCTTTCCACCCTTCACGTACGGCGTCAGCAGGTCGATGACCTTGATGCCGGTGGGCAGCATCTCGGTACGCGACTCGAGCTGGTCGAACGCGGGCGACGGGCGGTGGATGCCCCACTTCTCGGTGACCTTGAGGGTCGCGGTCGGCACGTCGAGCGACTCGCCGAGCGCGTTCCACACGTGGCCCTTGACGACGTCGCCGACCGGCACCGAGATCGGCGCGCCGGAGTCGGTGACCGCCGCGCCGCGGACCAGGCCGTCGGTGGGCTGCATCGAGATGGCGCGGACGATGTTGTCACCCAGGTGCTGGGCGACCTCCAGGGTCAGCGTCTTGGTCTCCTCGCCGAGGGTCACCTCGACGTTGAGGGCGTTGTAGATGTCGGGCATCGCCTCGACGGGGAACTCCACGTCGACGACGGGACCCGTGACGCGAGCCACGCGGCCCGTGCCGGTCGTGGTCTCAACAGTCTCTGCAGTCATTTCACTCTTTCCCCGCTGCGGCGTCAGCCAGCGCGTTGGCGCCACCGACGATCTCGCTGATTTCCTGGGTGATCTCGGCCTGGCGAGCCTGGTTCATCTGCATGGTGAACACGCGGATGAGCTCGTTGGCGTTGTCCGTGGCCGACTTCATGGCGCGCCGACGTGAGGCTTCCTCGGCCGCCGCCGACTGGAGCAGCGCGGTGAAGATGCGCGACTCGACGTAGCGCGGCAGCAACGACTCCAGAACATCACCGGCCGTCGGCTCGAACTCGAAGTACGGCGGGATCGTGTCGGACGCGGTCGCCTCGGTCTCCTCGACCTCAAGCGGCAGAACCCGCTTGACCACGACCTCCTGCGTCAGCATCGAGACGAACTGGGTGGAGACGATGTGGATCTCGTCGATCCCGTGCTCCTCCTTGAACGACTCGATGAGCGTGTTCGCGATCTCCTTGGCGTGGGTGTAGGAGGGCTTCCTGGAGAAGCCGGTCCACTGACCGCCCATCTCCCTGTTTCGGAAGCTGTGCCACACCACACCCTTGCGGCCCGTGACGAACGGCACCACGGTGAGGCCGCGACCCTCCAGGAGACCCCGGAGCGCCTCCGCCTCACGCAGGATGTTCGCGTTGAAGCCGCCGCAGAAGCCGCTGTCGCTGGTGACGATGAGGACGCCCGCCCTGGCGGGGTTCTCCTTCGCCACGGTCAGCGGGTGGTCGACGCTGGCCGCGTTGCTGACGACGCCCGTCACGGCGCGAGTGATCTCACGCTCGTACGGCAGCGCCGCCTGCATCCGCTGCTGCGCCTTCACGATCCGCGAAGAGGCGATGAGCTCCTGGGCACGCGTGATCTTGGCGGTCGACTTGACCGACTTGATCCGCCGCCGCAGCAGCCTTAGCTGGGCACCCATCGGCTACTTCTTCTCCGCCGGGCGGACGACCTTGCGGATCTTCTCCTGACCCACCTCGTCGGCGCCGAGCGGCGCGACGGGCTCGTCGACGATGAGCAGTTCACCCGAGGAGGTGGTGAAGCCCTTCTTGAACTCGGTGATGGCGTCCTTGAGGGCGGTCACCGTGTCGTCGGACAGGTCCCTGGTCTCGGCGATGCTGTCGAAGATGCCCTTGTGGCCGCTCTGGATGTAGTCGAGGAACTCGCTCTCGAAGCGGCGGATGTCCTCGACCGGCACCTCGTCGAGCTCACCGGTGGTGCCCGACCACACCGAGACGACCTCGCGCTCCAGGGAGAACGGGCTGTACTGCGGCTGCTTGAGCAGCTCGACCAGACGCAGACCGCGCTCCAGCTGGGCCTTGGAGGCGGCGTCCAGGTCGGAGGCGAAGGAGGCGAAGGCCTCCAGGTCACGGTACTGCGACAGGGCAAGACGGAGCGTGCCCGCGACCTTGCGCATCGCCTTCGCCTGCGCCGAGCCACCGACTCGGGAGACGGAGATACCGACGTTGATGGCGGGGCGGACACCGGCGTTGAACAGGTCGGTCTCGAGGAAGACCTGGCCGTCGGTGATGGAGATGACGTTGGTCGGAATGAACGCCGAGACGTCGTTGCCCTTGGTCTCGATGATCGGCAGACCGGTCATCGAGCCCGCGCCCATGTCGTCGGAGAGCTTGGCGCAGCGCTCCAGCAGACGGGAGTGGAGGTAGAAGACGTCGCCGGGGAAGGCCTCACGGCCCGGCGGGCGACGCAGCAGCAGCGAGACGGCGCGGTAGGCGTCGGCCTGCTTGGTCAGGTCGTCGAAGACGATCAGGACGTGCTTGCCCTGGTACATCCAGTGCTGGCCGATGGCCGAACCGGTGTAGGGGGCGATGTACTTGTAGCCGGCCGGGTCGGAGGCCGGAGCGGCGACGATGGTGGTGTACTCCATCGCGCCCGCCTCCTCCAGGCGGCCCTTGACCTGCGCGATCGTCGAGCCCTTCTGGCCGACGGCGACGTAGACGCAGCGAACCTGCTTGCTCGGGTCGCCCGACAGCCAGTTGTCGCGCTGGTTGAGGATGGTGTCGACGGCGATCGCGGTCTTGCCGGTACCACGGTCACCGATGATCAGCTGGCGCTGACCACGGCCGATCGCGGTCATGGCGTCGATCGCCTTGATGCCGGTGGCGAGGGACTCCTTCACCGGCTGGCGCTGGACGACACTCGGCGCCTGGAGCTCGAGAGCGCGCAGGCCCTCGGACTCGATCGCGCCCTTGCCGTCGAGCGGGTTGCCCAGGGGGTCGACCACGCGGCCGAGGAAGTTGTCGCCGACCGGCACCGACAGGACCTCGCCGGTCCTGCGGACCGTCTGGCCCTCCTCGATCTTGCTGAAGTCGCCCAGGATAACGACACCGATCTCGCGGGTGTCGAGGTTCAGTGCCAGGCCGCGCGTGCCGTCCTCGAACTCGAGCAGCTCGTTCGCCATCGCCGAGGGAAGGCCGGAGACATGGGCGATGCCGTCGCCACAGTCGACGACGGTCCCGATCTCCTCGCGCGCGGCGCCTTCCGGTTCGTACGCCTGGACGAATCGCTCAAGCGCAGACCGGATTTCATCCGGTCGGATCGTAAGCTCCGCCATCTCTACTCTGTCTCCCACATGTCTAATTCGCCCGAGCCCGGCGCTGCCTAGCCGGCCAACCGGCGGCGGACTTCTTCGATTCGTCCCGCGATGGTGGTGTCGATGATCTCGTCGCCGATGCGAACCGAGAAACCACCGAGCACTCGCGGGTCCACCTCGACGTTCACGTGAACGTCACGGCCATAGGAGGTGCGCAGCCACGCACCCAGACGCTGCTTCTGCTCGTCGGTCAGCGGCACGGCGCTGCGGACCACCGCCACCAGACGCTGACGCTGCGCCGCGACCAGGCCGGAGTATTCCTCCAGGCCCGTCTCCAGGCTACGTCCTCGCGGGTGGACTGCCAGCTGCGTGATGAGACGCAGGCTGGAAGGGGCGACCTTGCCGTCGAGCAGCTCGGCGAGCAGCCGGCGCTTGCCTTCGGCCGGGGTGGCCGGGTCGGTGAGCGCGCGACGCAGTTCGGCGTTGGCGGCGACGATACGGCTGAAGCGGAAGAGCTCGTCCTCCACATCGTCGAGCCGTCCCTCGGACTCGGCCTGCGCGGCCGAGGCGACCACACTGAGCCGCTCGAGCGCGTCGGCCAGGTCACCGGCGCGCGACCACTTGGCCTCGGCGGCCGCCGCGGCCGTCTCCAGCGCGGCGTCGCTGACCTTGCCTTCGAGCAGCATGCGGATGACCTGCGACTTCTGGGCCGCGGGCCGCGCCGGGTCCGACAGGCTCCGGCGCAACCCGTGCTCGCGGTCGAGCAGGTCCGCGATGGCGCTCAGGTCGTCGGCCAGGCGCCCGAAGTCCGCCGAAGCCGCCACCGCGTTGAAGCGCTCCTCAACAGCGGCCAGCGAACTCCTGCTCAGACCACGCATCAGCGCACCGCCTGCGCAGAGGAGCTCTCCAGCTCGTCGAGGAACCTGTCGACGGTGCGACGCTGACGCGCCTCATCCTCGAGGGACTCGCCGACGATGCGGCTGGCGAGGTCGGTCGACAGCCGACCGATCTCGTTGCGCAGCTGGGCGAACGCCTGCTGGCGGTCGGCCTCGATCTGCGCGTGCGCCGCCTCGACGATGCGGCGCGCTTCGGCCTGGGCCTCCTCGCGGAGCTCGACCTTGATCTGGGCGCCCTGCTCGCGAGCCTCCTCGCGCAGCCTGGCGGCCTCGTGCCTGGCCTCGGCCAGCTGGTCGCGGTACTGCCGCAGCAGTGCCTGCGCCTCGGCCTGGGCGTCCTCCGCCCTCTTGATGCCGCCCTCGATCGCGTCGGTCCGCTCGGCCAGAGTCTTCTGGATGCGCGGAGTGAGGATCTTGCCGACGACGATGAGAACGACGAAGAACGCGAAGATGCCCACGACCAGCTCGTACACGTGCGGAAGGAGCGGGTTGGCGCCGCCCTCCGCCGCGAGGAGCGAAGCTGCCGTATTCATGGATGCAGCCTTTCGTCAGGGGTTCTTCTGGATCGTCAGATGGCCTGGAAGATGAACGGCGCGACCAGACCGATCAGGGCGAGGGCCTCGGTGAGGACGAAGCCGAGGAGCATGTTCTGGCGAATCAGGCCATAAGCCTCGGGCTGGCGCGCGATGGCCTGCACGCCCTGACCGAAGATGATGCCGACGCCGATGCCGGGGCCGATGGCGGCAAGGCCGTAACCGATGGCGGTGACGTTGCCGGAGACCTCAGCGAGAACGCTCATTACTATTTTCCTTTACTTGGTCGGCCGGTGATGCGGGTCGATCACCGGTCTGGACAGTCCGGTAAGTGGTTCTTAGTGCTCCGGGTGCAGGCTGTTGCCGATGTACATGGCGGCCAGCATCGCGAAGAGGAACGCCTGCAGGAACATGATGAACATCTCGAAGCCGGTCATGATGATCGTCATAATGACGCCGAGCACGCCGATAGGGGCACCGAGAGGGGTCAGTTGCTCGAACAGGAACCAGAAGCCGACCATGCTGAAGAAGGCGATGAGCATGTGGCCGGCGAACATGTTGGCGAAGAGTCGCACCGCGTGCGTGAAGGGCGCGATGATCATGTTCGACAGGAACTCGATCGGCGCCAGGAGGACGTAGATGAACTTGGGAAGCCCAGGCGGGAACATCATGTTCTTGAAGTAGCCGCCGACGCCCTGCGTCTTGAAACCAAGGTAGAGCTTCAGCACGTAGATCGACACGGCGAGCACGATCGGGAAGGCGATATGCGAGGCGACGGGGAACTGGGCGATGGGGACGACGCCCATCATGTTCCAGACCCAGATCACGAAGAACATGGTGAGCAGCAGGCCCATGAACCGGTCGGCGTCCTTGCCCAGGAAGGGCCTGGCGACCTGGTCGCGCACGAACATGTAGCCCATCTCGGCGACGTTCTGGACGCCCCTGGGCACGATCTTCGGGCTGGAGAAGGCGGCCCACAGGAAGCCCAGCACGATGATCGAGCTGAGGACCGCCAGCAGCACCGGCTTGGTGAACCATTCGACCCCGGGAATGATCGGGGGGAGTTCGAACAGTTCGGCGGGCAGCGGAGCCTGGAACTGATCAGGATCGGCGAGGAGCGTCAGCGCGATCACGCGGCGTTCCCTTCAGCGTGGTAGGTGGTCACAACGAAGTTCCTTTGGCGGGCTGTCCCGCCGCGCGGAGTTAGCGGCCGTGCTTCCGGTAGACCAGGTAGACGGCGAGCACTGTCCCCAGGACGATGCCTATGGGGAAGAACGCGGACGTGTCGAGATACCGGTCCAGCAACCAGCCAGCACCGCCGTAGAGAACCATCCCGGAGAGCAGGTAGCTGGGAATCGACCACGCGGCGTTGGCGAAGTCGCGGCCGTCGTCCTCGGGCCGGCGTTTCTCTTCGCTCATCGCGCGCCCGACGATAGCAGGCACAGGCAGGACTAGTCATATCGGGCCCCGCTACTTTGCCGGGGATCATGACTGACCCTGCCCCGGCACCTTGGTCTCGGGGTCGACGTAGAGCATCTTGGTCTTCATGAAGGCGCGCACTTCGCCCGCGGTCCACACGATGGTGCCGACCACGACGGTCCAGGCGAAGGCCTTCGGGTTCCACGCGGTCGTGTCGCCGAACGTGCGCAGCATCGCGAGGATGACGAGAACCTTGACGAGGTAGCTGAGCATCGCGGCGATCGCCATCATCTGCGGAGAGACTCGGGCGGCGTAGGACACCGCCACCACGCTGATGGTGAAGAAGACCGCGACGAGGGCGAGGCCGACGGCGGCGCCGAGCGCCCCCTTACCGCCGGCGACCAGGAAAGCCACGATGACAGCGACGGCCCCCACCACCAGGGTGGGTAGCGCGGCGCTTTTGAGGACGCGCACGTCGTTGGCCTGCATCGGTGCTCCAGACAGTCAGTTAACAAGCGAGCGATTGCTACCCCAAGAGCCGTACTCCGTGGGGGCCCTGCTCGTGAAAGATATCACAAGCTCACGGATGACCGCCTTTACCTGCTCTTTCTAGTTCGCGATCAAGGTGAACGAACGGGAAACGCCGGGACAACGGCGGAGTCGTCGCCGCTCCCGGCGAGCCCCTGGGCATCGGCCCTGATGGGAGGCATGGGACCCGTCGCGGGGCCGTCGTCCTCGTCGTCCGGCGTGTTCTTTCGCCTGGCCGAGTGCGAACCGCCCCTCCCGCGCCACCGCGGCAGCGCCATCAGCACCAGCACGCCGATCGCCAGCACGATCACGACCGGGAAGAACTCGCTGGGCACACCCCTGACCGACATGCCGACCAGGCCGAGCGCGAACAGCGACGTCCACGCGTACATGATCAGCACCGTGCGCCGGTGGGAATGGCCGATGTCGAGCAGCCGGTGGTGCAGGTGCCCCCGGTCGGGGGCGAACGGCGACAGGCCCATCGACGTGCGTCTGATGACCGCGCCGATCAGGTCGATGAGCGGGAGCACCATCACCGCGGCGGGCAGCAGGATCGGCATCAGCGCGCCGAACCTGTTCATACCCTCGATCACGTCGGCGTCGACAGGGGTCACGGTGATCAGCGACGCGGCCAGGACCAGGCCGAGCAGCATCGCGCCCGTGTCACCCATGAAGATCTTGGCCGGATGGAAGTTGTGCGGCAGGAAGCCCAGGCACATGCCGATCAGGATCGAGGTGATGGCCGCGGTGGTGTTGATCCTGTTCTGCTCGATGTTCTGGTCGAGGAAGATAGCGTAGACCCAGGTGGCGGCGGCGGCGATGCCGACGATGCCGGCGGCCAGGCCGTCGAGCCCGTCGACGAAGTTGACCGCGTTGATGGAGACGACGACGACCAGGATCGTGATGATCGCGCTCAGGTCGGGCGCGAGGCCGATGCTCTCGCCGCTGACCCACGGGATCCACGGCAGGAACAGGCCGAAGTAGACCAGCACGCCCGCCGCCCCGATCTGCCCGCCGAGCTTGATGAAGGGGTCCATGCCCCACCAGTCGTCGAGGAAGCCGGTCAGCGTGATGAGCCCGCCGGCGACGATGAGCGCCAGCACGGTTTTGTCCTGGGCGAGCACGCCGCCCGTCTTGTCGAGCTGCGTGGCCGTCAGCAGCCCTGCGACCAGCCCGCCGTACATCGCCAGGCCGCCGAGTCGCGGCGTCGGCGTGGTGTGCACGTCACGATCGCGAACCTCGGGCATGGCTCCGATGCGGATGGCGAAACGCCGTACCAGCGGGACGAGCAGGTAGGTCACCGCCGCCGCTGCCAGCGCCATGAAGAGGTATTCGCGCACGGACCTAGTTTCCCGGATGCACCGGCCACCTGTGACCGGAAATCGACACAGATCACCTTATAATTCACTGAGATAAGGCTGATGTTCAGCGGCCAGCTCCGCGACACGTTCCCGCACTTCATCCACAGTTTCGGGATATCTCACCGCACGCGAGACCAGCGTTCCCACCTCCTTCATCTGCTCGGCGCCCATCCCCTGCGTCGTCACGCACGGCGTGCCGACCCGCAGACCCGACGTGACGGCGGGCGGCTCGGGGTCGTAGGGGATGGCGTTGCGGTTCAGCGTGATGCCCGCCGCCGCGCACCGCCGCTCGGCCTCCGCGCCCGTCACCCCGAGGGCGCGCAGGTCGAGGAGCGCGAGATGGCTGTCGGTGCCGCCGGAGACCGGACGCATCCCCTCCAGCGCCTCACACAGGGCGCGCGCGTTGTCGACCACCGCGCGCGCGTAGTCGGCGAACTCCGGCCGCATCGCCTCGCCGAACGCGACCGCCTTGGCGGCCACCGCGTGCATGAGCGGGCCGCCCTGCACGAACGGGAACACCGCCCTGTCGACCCTCGCCGCCAGCTCCGCCGTGCACAGGATGGCGCCGCCGCGCGGCCCGCGCAGCGACTTGTGCGTGGTGAACGTGACGATGTCCGCGTACGGCACCGCCGAAGGGATCGCGCCACCCGCCATCAGGCCGATCGTGTGCGCCACATCGGCCATCAGCCACGCGCCCGCCTCGTCGGCGATGCCCCGGAACACGCCGAAGTCGATGAGCCGGGGATAGGCCGTGGCACCGCACACGATCAGCTTCGGCCGGTGCCTGAGCGCCAGGTCGCGCACCTCGTCGTAGTCGATGAGCTCGGTGTCGCGGCGCACGCCGTACGACACCACGTCGAACCAGCCGCCCGAGAAGTTGACCCGCGAACCATGGGTGAGATGACCGCCGTGCGGCAACGCCATCGCCAGCATCGTGTCGCCGGGATGCAGCAGCGCGGCGTAGGCGGCCAGGTTCGCGCTCGCGCCCGAATGCGGCTGCACGTTGGCGTGGTCGGCGCCGAACAACTGCCCGGCCCGCCGCAGCGCCAGTTCCTCCGCCCTGTCGACCACCTCGCAGCCGCCGTAGTAGCGCCTGCCGGGGTAGCCCTCGGCGTACTTGTTGGTGAGCGTCGACCCGAGCGCCGCCAGCACCGCCGGCGAGCTGAAGTTCTCGCTCGCGATGAGCTGCAGGCCGCCCCGCACCCGGTCCAGCTCGTCCAGCAGCACCTGCGCGATCTCGGGGTCCTCCCGCTGGAGGGCTCCGAAGTCCGGGCCGTAGTGGGGTGCGTCACCCATTCCCCCACTGTAAGCCCACAATCACGAGAAGGCATGGGGCGCGCCGACCGGCGCGGGCACCCACCGCGGCGTGTCCGCCGCCTGGTCGCTGATCGCCGTCAGCACCGACTGCCGATACAGCGCCAGCCTGTTGCGCCACTCAGCCAGATCCTCGACGTACCGCCCGCCGACCGGCGCCTCCCACGTCTGCGGGCTGCGCGCCAACTGGTAGGCCTTGTCCAGGGCCGTCGTCAGCGTCTCCAGCAGGGGCAGGACGGTCTGCCACGCGGTCACCAGGCGCTGGTAGTCAGGGTTGAACTCCCAGGCCCTCGGATGGCCGTCCAGGGGGCTCGCCGAGGCCGTCGCGGGCGGCTGCTCGCCCGGCTGGCGCGGCTGCGGGGCCGGTGGATCGACGTACATGCGCGCTCCCTCTCAGCTTCCCGGGCTCGGCTTCCCGGGCTCGGCTTCCCGGCCTTCAGCTTCCCGGCGGCACGGTCGGCCGGTCGGGCGCGTTCGCCTCGACCCGGCCGGGCTCGCCGTCCGGCCCGAAATCTTCGGCGACCCACTCGCCGCTGCCCCACTCGCCGGGCGGGACCCGCACGGTCGGCATGTCCATGGGCTCGATGTCGCTCGCGTGGTCCATGAGCGCCTTGAGCGCGGCGTCGGACGGCGGCCTGGCATCGGCCGACACCACGTCACTCCCGTCGTTCGCCCACCGCGCCACATCGCCACCACCCACCGGAGCGGCCACTGTCGCCGCCGGATCGGTCCCGGTCGCGAGCGGGGTGTCTGCGGTCGGCGAGGGGGTGGCTGCAGTCGGCGTGGGGGATTCCGCGGTCGGCTGGGGGGTGGCTGCGGTCGGTATGGGGCTGGTCGAAGTCGGCGTAGGTGAGGCCGAGGTGTCTGCGGAGGGCTGGCCGGTGCCGCCTGGGGTCTGCGGCGTTGCTCCGCCGGGATCAACTGAGCCCGCGGGCCCGTCGGGGTGAATTCCGGGGACGGCCGCCTGGCCCCACTCTCCGGTCGGCAGCCGCACGCCCGGCATGTCCATCGGCCCGATGTCGCGCGCGTTGTCCACCAGCGACTTCACCGCCGCGTCGGACGGCGGCCTCGCGTCCGCCGACACCACGTCGCTGCCGTCGTTCGCCCACGTGGCGGGCCCGTCGCCGGTACCCGCCGAGGTTCCGGTACGGCCTGCCGTACCGTCGGACGATTGAGCGGGCTCGGCCGCGCCCACGGAGGGGACGTCGACCGGCCGCACGTCGTCGGCGTTCTCCAGCAGGTCCGCGACCTCGCGCGCCGTGGGCGGGTCGAGCGGAATCTGCAGGACCTTGACCCCGTCCACCTCGACCACCTGCGGTTTGCCCGCGCCAGTCTGATCGAGGTCGTCCGGATGATCCTTCTTCGGGGTGTCGAGAATGTCCTGGCCGGATCTGTCGGGCTCGACGCCCCTGTCCCGACGGCTGTCCCGCTCGTCGCTCTTCGGCGCGTCGGCCTCACTCTTCGGCTGGTCGGTCCCGGTCCTCGGCTCGTCCGCGCCGGTCTTCGGCTGGTCCGTCCTGGGCTGGTCGGTCCCGGTCCTCGACTCGTCCGCGCCGGTCTTCGGCTGGTCCGTCCTGGGTTGGTCGGTCCCGGTCCTCGGCTCGTCCGCGCCGGTCTTCGGTTGGTCGGTCCCGGTCCTCGGCTCGTCCGCGCCGCTCTTCGGCTGGTCGGTCCTGGGCTCGTCGGTCCAGGGCTGGTCGGTACCGGTCCTCGACCGGTCGGGCTCGCTTTTCGGCTCGTCGGTGCCCGTCTTCGACCGGTCGGGCTCGCTCTTGGGCTCGTCCGTGCCCGTCCTCGGCTGGTCATTCTTGGGGTCGTCGGGCCCAGTCTTCGACTGGTCGGTCCCGCTCTTCGGCTCGTCCGTGCCGGTCTTCGGGTGGTCGGTCTTGGGGGGTGGGTCCGTGGGGGTGGTGTCCCGAGGCGTCTCGCTTCTCGGGGCGGGCTCCGGTGGTGAGGTGTCCTTCTCGGACGCGGGCGTACCGTTCGTCGACAGGTCCTTGACCGGCTGCTCCCCCGTCCGGGGGGCGGCCTCCCTCTTCTCCAGCAGCGCCAGCCGTCCCGTGACGTCGCGCGCCATGGTCTCGCACGCGTCGGCCACCTGCGAGGGCCGGTGCGTCGAAGGCGTCGCGAGCCCCGCGGTCCTGGTCACCTGCGCGACCCTGGCCTCGATCGTGCGCATCTGCTCGGCGGCCCGCCGGACCTCGGCCAGCAGGTCACGTACCAGGGTCGGATCCATACCGTCGAACGAGCCCATGCGCCACACGGTAGGTGCAGGAGGGCCCGCCCGCCTCAGGGATAAACAGACGGCATCAATCGTCGGTGGCGATGTATCCCACGATGCCGCGCAGCTTCTCCACCGAGATGGCGCCCTTCCTGAGCAGGCGGGGCACCGCCGTCGTCAGGTCGAGGATCGTCGAGGGCGTGTCGTCGGCGCAGGGCCCGCCGTCGAGGTAGACGGCCACCGACTCGCCGAGCTGCTCCTCCGCGTTCTGCGCGGTCGTCGCGGCGGGCGCGCCCGAACGGTTGGCGCTGGAGACCGCCATCGGGCCCGTCTCCTTGAGCAGGTCGAGCGCGACGGGGTGCAACGGCATGCGCAGCGCGACCGTGCCCTTGGTGTCGCCGAGGTCCCACGACAGCGCCCTGTTCGCCTTGCACACCAGCGTCAGCGGCCCCGGCCAGAAGGCGTCGATGAGGTCCTGGCCGTACGGGCCGAGGTCTTCTGCCAGCGCGTTCGCCGCGCGCACGGTGCCGACGAGGACGGGCGGCGGCATGTCGCGGCCCCGTCCCTTGGCATCGAGCAGCGCGGAGACTGCCGCGGGGGTGAAGGCGTCGGCGCCGATGCCGTAGACGGTGTCCGTCGGCAGCACCACGAGCTCACCCTTGCGTACGGCAGAGGCGGCGTCGGTCAGCCCGGCGGCCTTCTGGTCGGGGTCTGCGCAGTCATAACGTCGTACCACGGCGAGCAATCCTATTCCTGGCCGAACTTGGCGGTGACGAAGCGGTCCCGGCGGGTGAGGTCCTGGCGCAGCCGGGCGTCGCGCCAGCCCTTGTCCTCGGGGAAGAGGCGGTAGACGGCTTGGCCCTGCTCGTCGGCGTGCTCGACGGCCACCAGGCCACCCGGCCTGAGCAGGCGGCGGGCCGTACGCTCGACGGCTCTGACCTCGTTGAGCCCGTCGGCGCCGCTGCCGTACAGCGCCCGAGAAGGGTCGTAGTCGCGCACCTCGGGGTCGCGCGGGATCGCGCCGGGCGGGATGTAGGGCGGGTTGGAGATGACGAGGTCGACCTTGCCGTTGAGCTCGGGCAGCGCGTCGGCGAGGTCCTCAGGGTGCAGGTGGACCCTGCCCTGGCCGTGCTCGGCGATGTTGCGCTTGGCCCAGCCGTACGCGTCGGGATCGACCTCGACCGCGTGGACCTGCGCCAGCGCCACCTCCTGCGCGATCGACAGCGCGATCGCGCCCGAACCGGTGCCGAGGTCAACCACGAGCGGCTCGGCGACGTCCATCTCGCGCAGGCGCTCGATCGCCCAGCCCGCGACCACCTCGGTCTCCGGCCGCGGCACGAAGACGCCAGGGCCCACCGCCAGCTCCAGGTAGCGGAAGTAGGCGTGGCCGGTGATGTGCTGCAGGGGCTCCCTGGCCGCGCGCCTGGAGACGCCCTCCCAGAAGAGGGCGTCGAAGTCGGCGTCCTTGACCGTGTGGAGCGCGCTCCTGCGCACACCGTGAACGAACGCCGCGATCTCCTCGGCGTCAGTGCGCGGCGACGGAACCCCGGCCTCGGCCAGCCGAGCGGTTGCGAGGGCGATCTCGTCCAGCAGGAATGTCATGAGTGTTGTGCGAGCTTCTCCGCCATTTCGGCGTCGATGAGGGCCTGGGTGACAGCGCTCAGTTCTCCGTCGAGCACCTGGTCGAGGTTATACGCCTTGAAGCCGACGCGGTGGTCGGAGATGCGGTTCTCGGGGAAGTTGTAGGTCCTGATGCGCTCAGAGCGGTCCATCGTGCGAACCTGCGACTTGCGCTCGGCCTGGGCGGCGGCCTCGGCCTCCTCCTGCGCCACGGCCAGCAGCCTGGCCCGCAGGATGCGCATCGCCGACTCCTTGTTCTGGAGCTGGCTCTTCTCGTTCTGGCAGGAGACGACCACGCCGGTCGGCAGGTGGGTGATGCGGACCGCCGAGTCGGTGGTGTTGACGCTCTGCCCGCCGGGACCGCTGGAGCGGTAGACGTCGATGCGCAGTTCGTTGGGGTCGATGTTGACCTCGACCTCTTCGGCCTCAGGGTAGACCAGGACACCGGTCGCGCTGGTGTGGATGCGGCCCTGCGACTCGGTGACGGGCACCCGCTGCACGCGGTGCACGCCGCCCTCGTACTTCAGCCTCGACCAGACGCCCTCGTCACCCTTGGCCTTGATCGCGACCGTGACGTCCTTGTAGCCGCCGAGGTCGGAGTGCTGGGCGTCGATGATCTCGGTCTTCCAGCCGGCCCGTTCGGCGTAGCGCAGATACATCCGCAGCAGGTCGCCGGCGAACAGCGCCGACTCCTCGCCGCCCTCACCCTGCTTGATCTCCATGATGATGTCTTTCTCATCATTGGGGTCACGCGGGATGAGCAGGTGCTTGAGCTTCTCCTCCAGCTTGGGGATGCGCTCCTCCAGCTGGGCGGCCTCCTCTGCGAAGGCTTCGTCCTCCGCGGCCAGCTCCTTGGCCGCGGAGAGGTCGTCTCTGACGCCCTCCAGCTCGCGGTAGGTGCCGACGATGGGCGTCAGCTGGCGGTAGCGCCTGCCGAGCGTGCGGGCCTTGTTCTGGTCGGCGTGCACGGCGGGATCCGCGAGCTGCTGCTCCAGCTCGGCGTACTCACTGAGCAGTTCGTCGAGATTCACCGTGCGTCCTTCTTCCGCTTTGTCGCCGCCCTCTTCACTACGAACGCCGACCCGGGAGCGCGCATGTGCGTCTCCGGGCCGGCGTCAGGGAAGCTACTTGCTGGCCTTCTTGCCGAAGCGCTGCTCGAAGCGCGCCACGCGACCGCCGGTGTCGAGGATCTTCTGCTTGCCCGTGTAGAACGGGTGGCAGGCCGAGCACACGTCGGCGTGGATGACGCCGTTCTTCGCGGTGCTGCGCGTGGTGAACGAGTTACCGCAGGTGCAGGTCACCTGAGTCACGTGGTACTCGGGGTGGATGTCGCGCTTCATGACTGTCCTTTCGGGGTGCGGTCGCCGGGTCGCTCCGTACGGCTTGCGCGCTGTCGCACACGGTCGGTCGCGCGCTGCGGGAACCGGTACCGCTTCGGTTCAGCTACCAGTGTGCCAGATCCTCCAACCACCCCAGGCCACGAGCCATTCCCACGGATCTTGTGGACGAGTCACACGTGCCCCACTAGGCTCCAGTGTCCAATCCGTAACTTTTCACCCATTTACACCGATGCAAGGGGCCCCATCACATGAAAAGAAGGATGCGGTTGCTGCTGGCGACCGCAACGGGGGTGGCTGTGCTCGTCGGGGGCGCCGGCCTCTCCTCGGCCAGCGCATCCGTGTCGCGTGCGGCCTACGTGGCAGCCGACGACATCACCAATGTCTCCGTCGGCAACGCGTACGTGCCCGCCGACAAGGAGATCGAGGTCAGCTTCAGCTTCGCGCTGGCCAACCCGCTCGGCCCCGGGACCGGGCCGACCACCGACGCCGACAAGGTCACGATCACCGCGGCCGACATCACCCCGGCGGGCAAGAGCGCCAAGGCGGTGACGACCTCCGTCAACTACCCGGCGCACGTCACCGGCGAATCGACGGCGCCCCGCCCGGCCTCCGCGTCGGGAACCGGCAAGTTCACCATCAGCAAGGACGACCCGGCGGGCGACTGGACGCTGCGCCTGCAGACCTCGCGCGGCAACACGAGCACCTTCACCGTCAAGGTGGCGGGCAAGCAGGGCATCACCGGCGCCTCGGTCACCCCGAACCCGGTCAACCTGGTCAAGGGCCAGGAGGTCAAGGTCACCGTGCAGGCCGCGGTGAAGGACGCCACGCTCGTCAGCGCCAAGATGGTCAGCGACACCACCTCCGAGTACTACGACCTCGGCAGCCTCGAACTCGCCACGGACGGCTACTACACGGGCACCGTCTACTTCACCGACGACAGCGCGCCGGGCGACTGGACGCTGGAGATCTCCGCCAGCCGCGGCGGCGAGACGCTCAAGGGCGTCGGCTCGTTCAGCGTGAACGCGCCGGAGGGCGGAGCGTCCAAGAAGTCCAAGTCGAAGATCACGCTGAGCGCGCCCAACAAGGCGAAGCTCGGCAAGACCTTCAAGATCTACGGCAAGGTCTATCGGGGGACCAAGGCGTACAAGGGCAAGGTCGTCGAGGTGTACTTCAAGAAGAAGGGCACCAAGTCGTACAAGTTCATGGGCTTCGCGAAGGCGACGTCGACGGGCAAGTACACGAAGACGGTCAAGCAGAAGTACGACGGGTACTGGCGCACGAAGGTGCCCGCGACCAGCAAGACCCACAGCTCCTGGTCGGCCCAGGAGTTCGTGGACGTCAAGTAACACCCGGCTCTGCCGGTACGGCCCGCTCCATTGAGGAGCGGGCCTTCTTTTTGGGTTCTCGCAGGGAGAATTCGACGCAAGCCCCGGCACCGCGCAGAAGGTTGAGGCTACGTTCACCTTCACGAACTGCGACCCGGATTCGGTGACCCTGTGAGCCCTGCGCACCGCTGGCAGGAGGTCAAGGCGGAGGCGCACCGGCTACACCCCGAGCTTGCCGATCCCGACCGCCAGGCCGTCGCCAACGCTCGCCTGGACGCCTACGTGGCCGGCTACCACCTGAAGGAACTGCGCAAGTCTGTGGGCAAGACCCAGGCGGACGTCGCCGCCACACTGGGCATCTCCCAGGCCCGTGTCTCCCAGATCGAGAACGGCGACTTTGAGTCGATGGAGTTGGAGACCATCCGGGGCTATGCGGCCGCGCTCGGCGGACACGTCGACGTGACGATCAGCGTGGGGCCGCACTCGATCAAGGTCGCGTAGCGCGCATCTCCGGTCCGACGCATGTCGCGGGGCAGAGGTAGCCAGCAGGCCTCCACCGGTGCCTGGCTGGCCCGCTTGAAGCTCTGCCTCGCGTTCCCTTAACGATCTTCCATTTCGACGGGCGTCGAGGGCCGGGAGCGCGCGTACCGCCCACTGGCGAGGACCACGGGTCTGCCAAGATGACAAGCGGTTGGTTGGCACGAACTTGACCCTGGACGAGCCCGATGAGGTCCGCGTCAGCCCAGAGATCTCCGTCAGAACGTCTACACGCGGTCACTCACCTGCGGCCACCTGGAAGCCCTGGGCCCTGGCTTGTCTTTCGATGTGCTTTCTCATCCGCTCGACGCGAGCCGGATCGGCTTGAGCGGCTCGCTCGCGCAGCTTGGCGTGAGCGTGCTGGTCGCGGAGGCGTTTGGCTGCCATGGCCTCGTTGAACGCGGCTGACACCGATTCGGCCTTACCGGTTTCGACAAGTCGCTCGGCATAGGTGGCCAGATGCGGGTCCACCGCAATGGTGATCCGCTTCTTGTTGCCGCTGTCGGCGTACTGGTTCCAGCGTGGAGCCGGGTACGGGTAAACGTGCAGACACCAGCGAGTATCGCCCGATAGCTTGAGCTGCCATGACCCCGCAGGAGGCCCGCGCCGTCGTGGCGGCTGTGCCCACAGCCCGCGAGCGCTGGCTGGCCCAAACGGTTACGACAGTGCAGGCAGAGGCGCTGTGGCTGGCCGGTTCCTTGGGACGCAGTGGCGGCGATGCGTGGAGCGATGTCGATCTGATCGTGGTCGATGGTCCCCCCGCTCTGGACAACGCCCTGCTCGTCCTGGAGCAGCCGAGCAACGGCCCGGTTGGCGGCGGGTACGTCGGAGCCATGTACGACATCGGCCCGCTCACGCTGTGGGTTGACTGGTACCTGTGGCCGCCCGGCATCGAGGTGCCGAGCGATACGCGGCTGCTGCTCGGCCATGGCACGCCGGGGAATCTCGGCCTGGGAGAAGCGCTTGATCACATCGGACGCGGCCGTCCCGGACCCACGCCGGACCCTGCGCTGTTCGCCCTCGCGATGCTCCCCCTCGCGGCAAAGTCCATCGCTCGGAGGCAAAGCGAGGCTGCCATGGCGATGGCCACGATGCTCGGCGCGCCACCAGACCTGGATCCCCTCGACGGCCTGATGACGGTGCTCTCGCACATCGCGGGACATGCCACGGTTCGTGACCGGGTCGAGCGCTACCTCCATGTCGTAAGTACCTTGGTCCGCAGCTAAGACCCAATCCGTACCCTCCAGGGTGCCCGCCGGGCCTAGCCAGACGGTGGGTCAGATGGGGCCTCTGGTGACCGCGCCGTCACGTCGATGGTGCGTCCCATGGACGTGGGATTCCCGAGGCACCCGCACGTTCTGGCCGTCCCCGATACTCCTAACGATCTCCCGTTACGGCGAACGTCGAGGGACCGGGGAGCGCGAGGGGCCGGCAGGCCACTCGCTGGGGGTGCGGGGGCATGCCCCCGCTCGGAACTGCCCGAGCCCCGAGGCGCGAAGCGCCGATCGGCGAGGACCATGCCGTTGCCGGGGGCGCGGGGGCGTGCCCCCGGTCAGAACTGCCCGAGCCCCAAGCGCGAGGCGCCCACCAGCGAGGACCATGCCGTTGCCGGGGGCCCCGCATAAAACAGCCCGAGTCCCAAGCGCGAAGCGCCACCAGCGAGGACCATGCCGTTGCCCGGGGGTGCACCACGGCCTGAGCTCCGAAACGCGAGAAGCATGCCGGAAAGGGCGAAAGCGCCCCAGGTTCGGAAACCTGGGGCGCTTTCGTCGTGATGCCGGTGCTAGTCGCGGTCGGAGCTGACCGTCGTCTTCTGGACCTGGAGGAGGAACTCCGCGTTGGACTTCGTCTCCTTCATCTTCTCCAGGAGCAGCTCCAGCGCCTGCTGCATGTCCAGCGCGTGGAGGACGCGGCGGAGCTTCCAGACGATCTGGAGCTCGTCCTTGCCCATGAGGATCTCTTCCTTACGGGTGCCGGACGCGTCGACGTCCACCGCGGGGAAGATGCGCTTGTCGGCCAGGGAGCGGTTGAGCTTGAGCTCGGCGTTGCCGGTGCCCTTGAACTCCTCGAAGATGACCTCGTCCATCTTCGACCCGGTCTCGACCAGGGCGGTGGCGAGGATCGTCAGGGAGCCGCCGTTCTCGATGTTGCGCGCGGCGCCGAAGAAGCGCTTCGGCGGGTAGAGCGCGGTCGAGTCGACACCACCGGACAGGATGCGTCCGGACGCCGGGGCCGCCAGGTTGTAGGCGCGGCCGAGGCGGGTGATGGAGTCGAGCAGGACCACCACGTCGTGTCCGAGCTCCACCAGCCGCTTGGCGCGCTCGATGGCGAGCTCGGCGACGGTGGTGTGGTCCTCGGCAGGACGGTCGAAGGTCGAGTGGATGACCTCGCCCTTGACCGAGCGCTGCATGTCGGTGACTTCTTCGGGCCGCTCGTCGACGAGCACGACCATCAGGTGGCACTCGGGGTTGTTGCGGGTGATCGCGTTGGCGATCGACTGCAGCACCATCGTCTTGCCGGCCTTGGGCGGGGAGACGATGAGGCCGCGCTGGCCCTTGCCGATCGGCGACACGAGGTCGATGATCCGCGTGGTCAGGATGTTGGGCTCGGTCTCCAGGCGCAGCCGCTCCTGCGGGTAGAGCGGGGTGAGCTTGTTGAAGTCGGGCCTGTTGCGAGCCTGCTCGGGGTCCATGCCGTTGACGGTGTCGAGGCGGACCAGGGCGTTGAACTTCTCCCTGCGCTCGCCGTCGCGCGGCTGGCGGACGGCGCCGGTGACGACGTCGCCCTTGCGCAGGCCGTTGCGGCGGATCTGGGCCAGCGACACGTACACGTCGTTGGAGCCGGGCAGGTAGCCGCTGGTCCTGACGAAGGCGTAGTTGTCGAGGATGTCGAGGATGCCGGCGATCGGGATGAGGACGTCGTCGTCGCCGATCACGGGCTCGTTGCTGTCGAAGCGGTCACGGCCCCTGCCGCGGTTGCGCTCCCTGAAGCGCCCGCGCCTGCCGCGCCCGCGCTCGTCGTCGTCGCCCATGCCGCGCTGGTCCTGGCCGCGGTCCTGCGAACGGTCCTGCGAACGGTCCTGGCCACGCTCCTGCGAGCGGTCCTGGCCCCGGTCCTGCGCGCGGTCGCCGCGGTCGGTGCGCTGCGGCTGCTGCTCGCCGCGCTCCTGGCGGTCGCCGCCACGCTCCTGCCGCTCGCCACGGTCACTGCGCTCGCCACGGTCACCGCGCTCGCGGCGGCTGCGGCGCTCGCCGCGGTCGCGGCGGCTCTCGCCACGCTCGGCGCGGCCTTCGGACGGCTGGTCGGCCTGCTCCACGGCGGGCTGCTGCGGCTGCTCGACGACGGTCGGGGCCGCTGCCACGGCGGGCGCGGCGGCGGCAGCGGCAGGCTGCTCGGGGGCCGCGACGGGCTCGGGAGCGGTCACGGGCTCGGCGGCGGCAGCGGAGCGGGAACGTTCCCTGCGGCTGCGAGCGGGGCGCTCGGCCACGGCCGGCGCTTCGACGGGTGCGGGCGCCTCGGCGGCCGCTGGGGCGCTGTCACCGGCGCCGACTCCCTGCTTCTCCTGGATACGCGCGATGAGCTCGCTCTTGCGCATCCGCCCGGTCCCGCTGATGCCCAGCTCGGCGGCAATCTTCTGCAGCTCGGGCAGCACCTTCGCGGACAGTCCGGTGCCGGAGCGACGCGCGCGAGGCTTGGCCGCGGCGCGGGTGGGGGTGTCGCCGGACGCGCTCGCGGCGGAGCCGGAAGCGTCGGAGAGGAGTTCGGTGGTGTCGCTCAACTAAGGGTCCTTCCCAGGGGTCGGGCGTCGGCCATGATCAGCCGATCGTCCCGGAGGTGCTGTCGATCCGGCGGGACAGACCGGGTCGGGGTGCACTTTGCGATCTTCGGCCGCCGCGCAGGACGGCCGCCACGGTTGGGGAGGGATTCGTCCAGGTCGCCACAGGACGGTGACGAGTGGAGGGAACCCCCCAGATTGCTGTCGCCAGATGTCGAAAGCGGTTCGCACGCGCACTTCCCCGGATTCGCCACCTCGCGTCGCGCCGACCGGGTGTTGGCCGAACGGGGCGAGCGGATTCGGGGAGACAGCCGTGCTGCTCACGCCTCGCGACGTGAAGCATGATGCAGCGATATCCGGCTGACAAGCACGCACCCAACAAGGGGGCATCTGGTGCGGCTACCAGCCTAACATCACCAGCGCACACGGCTATTCCCTGAAAGTCCAAGAGGCATCAGCGTGTCTCGGGGAACTGAACGTTCGCACCGTTCTGGTCGACGTCCATTTGCTGGATGTGCCAGTCACTACCCACTTCTGGCGCGATCAAATCCTGCACATCCGGTGTCGAAAGCACAAGAATCGTGGGACCCGCTCCCGAAACGGTGGCAGGCAGGCCCACGGCACGCAGCCGTTCTACCAGATCGGCCGTCCGCTGCATGGCAGGCGCGCGGTAGTCCTGGTGAAGACGGTCTTCCGTGCCCGCGAGCAGCAGGTCGCGTTCGGGTCGCCCGGTCAGCGCGGCGATCAGCAACGCGGCCCGCCCCGCGTTGACGGACGCGTCCTTGTGGGGCACGTCCTTGGGTAGAAGCCCCCTGGCCGTCTCGGTGGACAGCCGCGTGGCGGGTATCAGCACGACTGGCCTGATATTCGCGTCGGGAACCAGTTTCACCATATGCGGTGCTCCGCCCTGGTCGCTCCACGCGATGGTGAGGCCACCGGCCAGGCACGGGGCCACGTTGTCCGGATGCCCCTCCATTTCGGTGGCCAGGGCGAAGACCTCCTCGTCGCTCAGCTCCGTTGTTCGCTGAGAGCCGAGCGCCGCCGTCCCTCCCTCCGGCGTGTACGGCATGCCCGCCAGCGCCCTCGCGGCGAGAATTCCGGCGCAGATCGCGGCGGAGGACGATCCGAGGCCTCGCGCGTGCGGAATCCTGTTGCGGCAGTGCAGGCGGATTCCGGCGGGTTGCGGGGCGTTCATCCGGTCGAAGGTCCTGCGCATGGCCTGGATGATGAGGTGTTCGTCGCCGAGGTCGAGTTCGCCGAAGCCTTCGCCCTCGACCGAGATCTCCACGCGCCGCCCGCTCGGCGGGGTGAACAGCGACGCCTCGATCTCGTCGTGGAGGCTCAGTGCCAGGCCGAGGGCGTCGAATCCGGGGCCCAGGTTCGCCGAGGTCGCCGGAACCCGGACGATCACCCTGCTGTCGGTCATGTGTCTCCTACTAATGGGAAACCTGCTAAGTGGACTGCCACTACGGCCCTGACCAGGCACGACAGTGGGGTGGCGGTACGGCGAGCAGGTTTCCCATTAGTAAGGGTCGCCGTGACGGCGGGCGCCGGAGTCCTGCTGGGCGGCGCGCCTTCGGCGGACGGGACCCCGTGACCACGGAGGCGCCGAGCCCGCTTGCCGTACCGGAAGAAGGGAGGGTCAGTCGAGGCCGAGCGCCGAGGCCGCGGCGTGCACGTCGATCGGGATGGTGACGGGCGCGGGCGCGCCCGAGATCGCCCAGTCGGGGTCCTTGAGGCCGTTGCCCGTGACCGTGCAGACGATCCGCTGCCCGGCCTCCACGAGGCCCTGCTCGTGCGCCTGCAGCAGGCCCGCGACGCTGGCGGCCGAGGCGAGCTCGACGAACACGCCCTCCTCCTGCGCCAGCAGCTTGTAGGCGGCGGCGATCTGACGGTCGGTCACCGCCTGGATGACGCCGCCCGACTCGTCGCGCGCCGCCTCGGCGAGCTTCCACGACGCCGGGTTGCCGATGCGGATGGCGGTGGCGATGGTGTGCGGGTGGGTGACGGGCGCGCCGTTGACGATGGGCGCCGCGCCGCTGGCCTGGAAGCCGAACATGCGCGGCGACGTGCCGTACTCCTGGTAGCCCATCCAGTAGGCGGAGATGTTGCCCGCGTTGCCGACGGGGATGCAGTGGATGTCGGGCGCGGCGCCGAGCGCGTCGACGATCTCGAAGGCGGCCGTCTTCTGGCCCTGCAGGCGGTACGGGTTGACCGAGTTGACCAGGGCGATCGGGTAGTTCTCCGACAGCTTCCTGGTCATCTCGAGGCAGTCGTCGAAGGAGCCCTCGACCTGCAGCAGCGTCGCGCCGTGCACGAGCGCCTGCGCCAGCTTGCCCATGGCGATCTTGCCGCGGGGCACGAGCACGGCGCAGGTCAGCCCGCCGCGTACGGCGTAGGCCGCGGCCGAGGCGGAGGTGTTGCCGGTCGAGGCGCAGATGACGGCCTTGGCGCCCTCTTCCACGGCCTTGCTGATGGCCATGGTCATGCCGCGGTCCTTGAAGCTGCCGGTCGGGTTGGCGCCCTCGACCTTCAGGTAGACCTCGCAGCCCGTCAGCGCCGAGACGCGGTGGGCGGGGACGAGGGGCGTGCCGCCCTCCAGGAGCGTGACCACGGGCGTCGTCTCGCTCACCGGCAACCGGTCCCGGTATTCCTCGATGAGGCCTCGCCATGCCCTGGTCATGATTCGCTCCTGCGACTACCTGCGGTGTTGGGCACAGAGTCTACGACCACCCGGCTCATCCGGTGGTACGGCGGTCCACCGATTGGACAGACTCTTCCGCCAATACCCCACAACCCCGGATAAGGTCTCCCACAGGGGACGGGGAGGGCTTGATCACCATGACTGCGATAAGGCAGAACGACTACTCCGCACTGACGCCGCCGCCACTGGGCGAGTGGTCGCCGTCCCTGTCGGTGAGCGTGGTCGTCCCCGCGCACGGCGGTCCGCATCTCGATCTCACGCTGGCCGCGCTGGCCTGCCAGACCTACCCCGAGCAGCTCATGGAGGTCGTGGTCGTCGACGACGGCAGCGAGCCGCCGATCACGCTGCCGGAGACCAGGCCGGTCAACACCAGGATCGTCCGCGTCACGGACGGCTGGGGCATCTCCGCCGCGGTCAACACCGGGGTGAAGGCCGCCGACGGCGAGATCATCCAGCGGCTCGACTCCGACATGGTGGCCTGCCGCGAGCACATCGAGGCGATGGCCCGATGGCATCACGTATCGGACTACGTGGTCTCGATCGGCATGAAGAAGTTCGTCGACAAGCCGCCGCTCACGCCGAAGCAGGTCTACCGGGCGACCGACCTGGGCGAGCTGTTCGACCTCTCGGCGGCGATCCCGAGCTCGACGGAGGCGACGATCGAGAAGACGGACGGGCTGCGCAAGAGCCGCAACCCGTATCACGTGTGCACGGGGCCGACGTTCGCCCTGCCACGTGAGGTGTTCCACGCGGTCGGCGGCCTCGATCCGCACGTCCTGCGCGGCGAGGACACCGAGTTCGCCTACCGGCTGGCGATGCACGGCGTGGTGTTCGTGCCCGACGAGCGGGCGCAGGCCGTCCATCTGGGGCTCCCGGCCCAGCACCGCGACCGCGAGCGGGCGGTGCGGGTGGTCGAGCCGTTCCTGGCCCACCGCATCCCGCTCCGCCGCGACCTGCGCAAGGACAAGGGCAGGCGGTGGCTGGTGCCGTACGTGGAGATCGTCCTGGACGTCACGGACACCTCCGAGGCCACGGTACGGCAGGCGGTGGCAGCCGCGCTCGACGGGAAGCTGCAGGACGTCGTGGTGACGCTCGTCGGGCCCTGGTCGCGGCTGGGCGACGGACGGCGTTCGGTGCTCGGCGACCCGTGTTTCGAGCTCAGGGTGATGCGCGAGCTCTACGCGCACGACGATCGGGTCAGGCTCATCGACGAGGCGGCGCCGACGCCCTCGCCGACGCCGTTCCGCTACGTCGGGCCCGTCGACGTGCCCCTGCACAGAGCGACGCTGGAACGGATGGTCGAGTCGGTGCAGAAGGACCTGGCGGGCGTGCTGGTCGTCGAGCTGCCCGACGGGCGCGAGGCCAGGCTGGAGCGCACGTCGGCGCTGGCCCGCGCGCGGCTGCTGGCGCCCGAGGGCGGCGGCGACCCCGACGAGATCATCGAGGTCACCCACGGCATCAGGCGCGAGGGTCCCGACCGCTACTGGCCCGCGCCCGCCGCGCCCAAGCCGGTCTCGATCCCCGCCCCCGCGCCCGCCGTCCCCGAGGAGCGCACCCTGCTGCGCCGCCTGAAGTCCGCCCTGCGCCCCAACTGACCCACCCGAACCACTCCCCCCGGGGCCCGGAGCCCCGAGGGACTGGACCGGGTTCCCTGGAAACCGGAAATCCGGGAACCGGGATGGGACGGGAGACGGGTCCGGGAAGCGGGCGTCCGGGAACCGGGGAGGTCCGGAGACCAGGGTCCGTGGGGAGGCCGGTCAGTCCTTCTTGCGGAGCGCGCGCCGGAGCGAGGCGGTGAGGGCGGCCCGCAGGCCCTGCTGGACGCGTCCCGCCTTGGCCAGCTCGCGCCGCAGCGACCCGACCTCGCGCCGCAGCTCCACCGCGCTCCTCCGCCACTTGCCCGACTCCTCCCGCCACCGCTCCACCTGTCCGCGCAGGCGCTCCACGTCGGCGTGCAGCCTCTCGACCTCCGCCTGCGCGTCCAGCCTGGCCCGGTGGACACTGCCCCGGCCGGGGATGTCGCGGGTCTTCCTGGTGAACCCGCAGGTCTCCCCCTCCACCCAGCGGACCCCGAACACCGAGTCGACCACGTCGTCGAGGTCCTCCCCCGGCTGCGCCACGATCGCGGCCCTGGCGAAGGCGGCGGTACGTTCCAGCCTGGCGGTGACGACGCCCTCGGCCGTCTCCGACAGCAGCACGTCGACCAGCCCCTGCCCCTCGTCGGCCGCCACGCCGAGCAGGCGCGCGAGGGTGTCGGCGCCCGGCGCCCACCCCGCGGGCACCCTCAGCACGTACGGCACGGCGGGCTCGACCGCGTCGTCGACGGCCAGCCGTACCCTGCCCTCGTGGGCGTAGTGCCCCTGGACCAGGACGAGGTCGAGGTTGGGGTCCTTGAGCGGCGCCCGCCTGTCGCGGGTGAGCGTGTCCCACGGCCCGACGATCGCCACCCGCACGTCGGGGACGGTGCCCGCCAGCAGCGCGTCGACGGTCGCGCGCACGTCCTCGTATCGGGCGCCCGCGGCCTCGACGACGGCCTCGACGAAGGGCACCTTCCACTGGCGTCCCGGATGCGAGCGCAGCCACCGGTAGGAGGGGACGCGGTCGGCGACGGTGGCGTGGCTGACCCTGTCGATCGGCGCCTTGTCGCGCATCCGCATCGTGGGCCCGAGGTGGTAGGCGCGGGCCAGCGGCTCCGGCACGAAGACGGCGCCCGCCTGGGCCAGCCGGTAGCCCATCTCGGTGTCCTGGCCGAGGACGAGCTCCTCGTCCATGGGGCCGGCGGCGGCGATCAGGCGGGCGTTGACGGAGGTGGCGCCGCCGACGTGCAGGCTGAAGGGGCGGGTGGGGTTGGCGGTGAGCCCGTCGGTCCGCGCGACCAGGTCGACGATCCACTGGTGGGGCTCGGCGGGCTCGAAGCTCCGCTCCAGATCGTCGGGCAGCCGGGCGGGCACCGGCGCGGAGGTGAAGCGGATGTAGCCGGTGACCACCAGGTACGGCGCGGCGTGATGCCAGCGCATGTGGGCTTCGAGCGCGCGCGGTGTGAGCACCACGTCGGAGTCGAGCCAGTGGACGACCTCGCCCGAGGCCACGGCGAGGCCCGCGTTGCGCGCGCTGGCCCGCCCGGGCTGCTCGCAGCCGACGAGCTTGACCCAAGGGGGGACGGTCAACGGGGGTTCGCTGCCGTTGTCGACGACCACGACCTCGGTCAAGTGGCGGGGGTAGCTCTGCCTGCCGAGCCCCTCGATGACCAGGTCGAGCTTGTCCTGCCCGCCGTACGCGGGAATGATCACACTCACGGTCATGCCGGGGGTCCATGCGCCGAGCGCGGGCACGTCGAGCGTGCGGTAGTCGTTGCCCCGCACCCGGGGAGTGATCATGTGGATTCCATGAGCAGGCTGGGCCGGAAGCCGCGCCACTGGTTGTGGGCGACCTTGAGGAAGTGCGACAGCGGCAGCTGCCAGGTGTGGCCCTCGCTGAGCGAGCGGCGCAGTACGTAGCCGAGGCCGTGGGTGCGGTAGATGCGGGCGCCGTCGGCGTGGCGCGCCTTGAGCAGGGCGGCGTCGACGCCGCGGGTCAGCGGCTCGAAGCCGGGGAAGCCGTCCCTGTCGAGCAGGATCGTGCCGCCCGCCACGAAGTCGCTCCACGTCTCGCTGCGGTAAGAGGTCCGACGAATCGTCGTCCGGAGTGGTTCGAGGTAGAAGAACTCGGCCGCGGTCCCGACGATGTCGGCGCCGGAGGCGCGCTTGGCGAGCAGGAGGTCGGCCAGGTGGTCGGGGCCGTACCAGTCGTCGTCGTCCCACTTGGCGAGGTAGTCGCCAGAGGCGTGGGAGGCGGCCCTGTTCAGCAGCGCGCCGAACGGCACGTCGGCCCCTGCCGACACCACGCGGATCGGCACCGCGCACGCCTCGACGGCGCGGCGGGCCAGCGGATGGTCCTCGATGCCGTGGAGGCCGAGCAGCACCTCCACCTGGACGTGGCGCTGCCGCGCGATCTGGTCGAGGGCCGAGCCGAGCAGGTGCGGCCGCATGCTCGACATCACGACGCTGACCGTGGGCGTCAGCGACGGCCTGGGCGCGAGCCTGCGCAGCCGTACGCTGTGCTCCTCGCGGCGCAGGTCGGCGACGCACCGGGGGCCGAGCTCCCGTGGTACGGCCGGCCACGCCCGGTCGGCCAGGAGGCGGCCCAGGTCAGCGGGCACCCATGGGGGCACGTCAGCGGCGGGTTCGGCCGTCAGCGGCACGCCCGCGCAGGCCAGGGCGAGCAGCCCGTCGACGGCGGCCCGCCGCCCGGCCTCCCCGAACTCCTCGGCCTCCTTCGCCGACGGCCACTCCACCGACAGGCCCGCCCATGTCCTGAGCGCGTCGGGTTCGGGCAGCGGCGCCCCCTCGACGGTCCATCGCGCGCCCTCCCACCGCAGCGGGGCGATCCCCTCGGTGGGGGTGCGCAGGAAGCCGATCGCCCCTCGCGTGTCCACGGAGGGGGTGGCGGTCATGGGGGGCTCCTCCTGCCTTGGTCGTCGAGCGGCGCCCACTTTACGCCGAGCTGACAACCAGGATGGAGGAGCCATGCCCAATGAGCACGTGGAGCTGGGGATTCCCAGCGTTCCTGCAGAAACTTGTGGCACGGTAGTGGCTGGCCTTGACTATGGTGTAAAAGTCCGGACTTGCCCTGCATGGCCATCTCGAACATGGAAAGGTATGCGCGGATGCTTTCGCCCCGTCGACTGGCCGCGACCGCAATCCTCGGAGCTCTGGTGCTTGTCGCGCTGGCGATGCTGGCGTACGCGGGCGTCCTGTCCTTCGCCGCCGCCCTCGCCGCGGCCGCCTTCCTCCTCGCGCTGGCCGCCCTGGCCTTCCTCGTGCTGACCGTCCGCCGCCTGGACGGCAAGGCGCACCGCATCGACCTGCGCGTGAAGAAGATCGAGACGGGCCTCGCGCAGACCGCCACCGGGCTGAAGCGGATCGAGGTCCGCATCGACACACTCGCGGCCGCCGTCGAGGAGTCGGCGAGCAGGCGCGGGCAGGATCTCAGCGCGATCCTCGCCTCCCTCGGCGAGGACAGAGTCAACGCGATGACCCACGCCGAGGAGGTGGCCGAGCTCCGGGCAGAGCTTCGCGAGCTGCGCGGGGAGCGCGTGTGAGGGTCCGCCACAACGACTACGGCTCGCTCGACCCCCCGCCGATCGGAGCATGGACGCCCGAGCTGCCGGTCACGGTGGTGATCCCCGCCTACAACTGCCAGGACGAGCTCGACAGCACGCTGGCCACGCTGGCCACCCAGACCTATCCCGCGCACCTGCTCGACGTGATCGTCGTCGACGACGGCAGCAGCCCGCCGCTGCGGGCGCGGGGCCCGCGGGTCAAGGTCGTCAGGGTCGAGGAGGGCTGGGGGCGCGGCAACGCGCGCAACACCGGCGCCCTCGCCGCGACGGGCCAGGTCATCCACTGGCTCGACGCCGACATGTTCCTCGCGCCCGACCACATCGAGGCGCACATGCGCTGGCACCACCTCATCGACCACGCGGTGGTGATCGGCGACATCGTGTTCGGCGACGACTTCGACAGCGGGACGGCTCAGCCGTACACGGCCAAGATGCTGGCGGAGACCCGCAGGCTCAAGGACGCGGGCCGCACCGCCTATCTGCTGCACACCGGGGCGACGACCTCGGTCTCCGCGCGCCTGCTCGCCGACGCGGGCGGCGTGAACCCGAGCCTCAACATGGCCGAGGACACCGAGCTCGGCTACCGGCTCGCGCAGGCCGGCGCGGTCTTCATCCCCGACGGCCAGGCGCGCAGCCTCCACGTCGGCGAGTCGACGGTCATGCGCAGGCAGCAGGAGGTGCACCGGCACAACTGGTCCTACCTGGGCGACCACATCCCCGACCTGCGCTGGCTGAGGACCCATCCGCGCAGGCAGTGGCTGGTGCCGTACGTCCGGGTCGTGGTGGAGGCGGGCGGCTACGAGCAGACCCGCGCCACCGTCGACTCCGCGCTGGCGGGCTCGGTGCCCGACGTGGCGGTGACGCTGGTGGGCCCGTGGTCGCTGCTGACCGGCGAACGACGCTCGAACCTCGATGACCCGCACCTCGACCTGCGGCTGCTGCACAACCTGTACGCGCACGAGCCGCGCGTCGCCTTCGCGAGCAGCGCGCCAGAGGGCGTGGCGCCGACGCCGTACCTGGTGCGCGTGCCGCGCGGGTGGGTGCTCGGCGCCGACAGCCTGGCCAGGCTCGTCGCCCACGATGAGGGGCTGGTCAGCGTCGCGCTGACCGAGCAGGCCGACGGCGTGGTCAGCGCGCGCGTGGAGCGCACCGCCGCCTTCGCCAGGGCGCGCAGGGTCGGCGGCGAGCTCGACGCGCTGGTGGACGAGATGTTCGGGTCCCTGTGGGTGAGCGGGTCCGAGTACGGCATGACCACCGCCGAGGAGGCCGAGCCCCTCGCGGGCGACCCCGCCAAGTGGCGCGCCCTGGCCACCAGGCGCCAGGAGGAGATCAAGGCGCTGAAGGCCCAGGTGGCCGCGCTCGAACAGCGCCTCGCCGCCCCCGTCACCGATCCGCCCGAGCCGCGCAGGAGTGGCCTGGCGACGTTCCTGAGGCGCGTCATATGATCGCCGACCTGGTATCGCAGGCGCTGGCCCGCGCCGGCGACGTGCGCGTCTTCTACGCCGGTCTCGACGTCGACCTGGAGGGCACCGACCTCGACCACGAGCTGGTCGAGCCGCCCCCGGCCACCGAGCGGGCCGACGAGGTGCTGGTGCTCGCGGGCACGCCCGCCGACCTGCGCAGGATCGCCACCCTGCACAAACTGCTGCCCGAGGCCGAGCGGGTGACCGTCGTGGTCGCCGACACGCCCGCCGCGCACCCCGCGCCCGTGCCCACGCCGACCCCTGCCCACCGCTGGAGGTCGCTGGCCGAGCTGCGCGTCCACCAGCCGAAGGACCGGATGTGGGTGGTCGACGCGCGCTTTTCCGCCCCCACCCCCGCTGGCCGTACGGTCACCGCCACCGCCCGCGCCTTCGCCGGACACCGGCTCGACGTGATCGCCGCGCCCGCCGCCGCCATCGCGGGCGTCGGCTCCGCGGACTGGCGTCCTGGCGACCCCAACGCCACCCCCGCCGAGCTGACGGGTCCGGTGCCCGAGCGCGTCGGCGCGCCCGGCGGCGACATCTTCCTGCGCACGGTCGAGGACGAGATGGAGTGGAGCGAGGAGGAGCCGCCGGTGGACCGGCCGACGGCCGAGGCCACGAGCTGGGAGCGGATCGGCCGCCCCGGCGGCACGAGCCTCGCCTCCGTCGCCGCCGAGCCGTCGATGATCCCGCCGGTCGACGAGCGCCTGGTGAACCCGATGGGCTTCGTCACCACGCCGTCGCGGGCCATGGCCATGCTCGTGGAGTCCGGCGGCCGGTGGTCGGTCGTGCTCGACGGCAGGCCCGTGGTGACGTTCGCCGCGTCGGGCGGCGTGACCGACGCGGACGTGGCCAGACTGCGGCAGATCCGCGGCGTGACGATCGACTGGCGCCAGGCGCACAGCGGCCCGCTGTCGGCCGTGCGGGTGCTGGCCGGTCTGGCCGCGGCCGGGGTGCCGCTCGTCGCCGACGAGGTGCCGCGCTGGGCGGGCGCGCTCGGCGAACCGCTCGCCTCGCTCGTCACCACGCCCGTCGACCTGGCCGACGACCTGCGGCGCGAGGAGCACAGCATCAGGCTGCGCCGCCAGGCGCTGCGCACGCACGGCGTGGCCGCGCGCTGGGAGCAGCTCGGCGCGCCCGCCCCCGCTCCCCCGCTGACCTCGGTGCTGCTGGCCACGCGCAGGCCCGCCATGGTCGGCTTCGCGCTGGAGCAGGCGGCCAGGCAGCGCGACGCGCAGCTCGAGGTGATCCTCGCGCTGCACGGGTTCTCCGCCGCCCATCCCGACGTCGTCGACGCCGTGAAGCGCTTCGACCGGCCGATCACCGTCTTCGAGACGGAGTCGGTGTTCGGCGAGGTGCTCAACGACGCGGCGGCCCGCGCCTCCGGGTCTTTCCTGCTCAAGATGGACGACGACGACTGGTACGGGCCCGACTTCCTGTCCGACCTGCTGCTCGCGCACTCCTACTCCGGCGCCCAGGTCGTCGGCACCGTGCCCGAGTTCGTCTACCTGTCCTCGATCGACGTGACCGTGCACCGCAACCAGATCACCGAGCAGATCACCAGCTTCGTGGCCGGCGGCACGATCCTGGTCGAGCGGTCGGCCTTCCAGGCGGTCGGCGGGTTCCGGCCGCTGCGCCGTTCGGTCGACACCCAGTTCCAGGAGGCGCTGCAGGCCGCGGGCGGGCAGATCTACCGCACCCACGGCCTCGGCTACGTCCTGCGCAGAGGCCCCGCAGCCAACCACACGTGGCAGGAGCCGATCGGCACGTTCCTGCGGCGCAACCGGCGGCAGTGGCGCGGCTTCAGGCCGAGCGCGCTGATGGAGCTGGCGCCGTGAGGATCCGCCGGAACGACTTCGGGGTGCTCACCCCGCCCGAGCTCGGCACGTGGGAGCCGACGATGACGGTGACCGTGGTGATCCCCGCGCACGACTGCCAGGAGACGCTCGACCTCACGCTGGCCGCGCTGTCGGCCCAGACCTACCCGTCCCACCTGCTCGACGTCATCGTGGTCGACGACGGCAGCGATCCGCCGATCGAGGCCGCCGGTGAGATCGTGCGCGTGCGGGAAAGCTGGGGCAGGGCCGCCGCGGTCCAGGCGGGTCTGGAGGCGGCCACCGGCGAGGTCGTGCTGGTGCTCGACGCCGACATGGTGCCGCACCCCGAGCACGTCGAGGCGCACCTGCGCTGGCACCACCTGGCCCCCTACCTGGTGGTCCTCGGCTGGATCGACTTCACCCAGCCGCCGTCGCCGCCCACTCCCGCCGAGGTGGCCGCGGGCGTCAGGGACCTGTTCCCGATGTCCTCCCACCGCCATGACTGGGCCGAGGAGATCATCGGCGAGCACGACGGGCTCAGGTCGGCGCCCAGTTCGCTGGTGTCGCGGGTGCACGTGGGCGCGACCGCGTCGTACCCCGCGTGGCTGCTGCGCGCGTGCGGCGGCATGGACGCCTCGCTCAAGCTGGCCGAGGACACCGAGCTCGGTTACCGGCTGACGCAGGCGGGCGCGGTGTTCGTGCCCGACCCCGAGGCGCGGGCCTGGCATCTCGGGCTGCCGACGGCCATGCGCTCGGTCGCGGAGCTGAAGCGCTACAACGACCCGTTCGTCGCCGACCGCGTGCCGTACCGGCGGTACCTGCGGGCCGACCAGGGGCGGCAGTGGCTGGTGCCGTACGTGGACGCGGTGGTGGAGGCGGGCTCCTACGAGGACGTCCGCGCGAGCGTCGACGGGCTGCTGGCCGGTTCGCTGCCCGATGTCAGGGTCACGATCACCGGCCCGTGGGAGTGGCTGACCGACTCGCGCCGCTCCCCGCTGGCCGACCCGCTGCTCGACCTGCGGCTGCTGCACGCGCAGTTCACCCACGATCCTCGGGTACGGCTGGCGGACCCACCGCCCGGCGTGGCCCCGTTCCGGCTGATATGCCCTCCCGGCTGGATGCCCGGCCACGACAGCGTGGAGCGGCTCGTCGAACGTCTGGAGGAGACCGACGGCGGCGTCCTGTGCGTGGCACTGGCCGAGACGCCCGACGGGGTGGTGACGGCACGGCTGGAGCGGACCGCGGCGCTGTCCCGCGCGGCACTGGTCATCCGCCCCGGCGAGGTGCTCGACGACGTGCTGGACGAGGTGTTCGGCGTGGAGTGGGTGGACGGCGCCGACTTCGGCTTCACCCGCAGGCCGCGCCTGTACCCGCCGCGCAGGCGGCCCGTGCCCGAGCACGAACGGCTCGCCCGGCAGCGGGAGCAGGAGCTGTCCAGGTTGCGCGAACGGGCGGCCGCGCTGCGCGCGGAGGTGACCCAGTTGCGCAGGGAGGCCGCCAAGGGACGCAGGGACACCGCCCGGTGGAAGGAGAAGGCCGAGCAGTGGCGCCGGGAGGCGGTCAGGCTCGCCCGCGAGCGGAACCACACCGTGCTGACCAGGGCGGTTCGCCGGGTACGGAGCCTGACATTCCCGGACCGCTGACCAGCTTCCGGACCACTGACCAGTTCCAGGGCCCCTGACCGGCTTCCGGACCACTGATCGGTTTCCGGATCGCTGATCGGCTTCCGGAGCGCTGATCGGTTTCCGGGCCGCTGATCAGGTGAAGGTCAGCGCCGGGTAGGCGAACAGCATCACCGCGCCGAAGCCGATCTTCAGCAGCGCGTCCACGACGCCGAACACCTGCATCGGCACGCCGCGCGCCACCCGCAGCCCGACAAAGGCATTGATCGTCGTTGCTACGCCCAGCAGGACGATCAGCGGCCCATGAGCCAGCCCCATCGGCAGGAAGTGCAGCCCCACCACGACGAAGATGGCCAGGATGAGCGTGCGCTCGTCCGCGTCCTTGTAGCGCGAGACCACCAGGTAGATCAGCCCCATCTCCAGGACGATCGCGCCGACAAGGCCCGCGATGTGGACGAAGGAGGGGCTGCCCAGCGACGGCAGCAGCGCGCTCAGCCCGCTCGCGGTCAGCCCCGTGGCGAACCCGCCGATCATGAAGGGCAGCCAGTTCTTCCTGAAGATCCAGCTCAGCAGGAAGCCGAGCCCGAGGAAGAGGAGGAACAGCCCGCCGCCCCTGATCAGGGGATAAGGGTGCTCAACGAGGGCGAGGGGGACGGACATGAAACCTCATTCAGCGCGTCTGCGCAGGTAGTAAGCGTAGGTGGCGGCGGCGAGGGCGAGCCCCCACGGCAGCCACGACAGGCCCGGCCCGAACGAGCCCCAGTCATCGGCGGTCAGGACGATGTCTCCCTTGGCCCACCACAGGAAGAGCCGCGAGCCCGACTGGATCAGCATGGTCGCCGCACACAGCCCCGGCACCACCGCGAGCCAGATCGGCACCCGCCTGCCGCGAAGGAGGGGAATCCATCGGGGAAAGACCTCACCCCAGCGCTGGACCAGTCCGAGCGTGAGGATCGCGCCCACGACGCACAGACCGCCGAGCACCGCCTCGACGACCCAGCCACCCGACGCGTTCCCCCCTGAGATCGTCTCGGGCTGGACCCCGAGCGGGATGCCCACCGCCCACGACAGGCGCGAGATCCCGTACGGCAGCGCCAACAGGGCCGCCGCATAGGTTACTGGCGTTCCCCATCGGACGGGCTCCCGCGTGCCGCCGCCCTGGTAGCGCCATGCCGCCGCCGCCCAGAGCGCCCCACCCCCGATGCAGAACAGCATGAACAGTAGCGGACCATCCCAAAACCCGGTATATCCCATGAACAAATAGCCGAAGTTCTGGATCACTCGGACATCCGGCACCGCGACCACCAGACCGACGCTCATCGCCCACGCCAAGACGAGCGGCAGCCTGGCCCCCGCGGATCGCACCATCACCAGCGCCGCCGCCGCACCCAGCAACCCCAGCGCCGCGATGGCCAGGCCCGTCGAACCGGGCTCCGCCGCCGCGAACAGCGACCCCACCTGCGCCGCCCTCGGGTCGCCCGCGCCGAACGGGAAGCCCCCGCCGCCCGCCGCCCAGTAACCGCCCGCCGCCCCGAACGCCAACGACCACACACCCGCCGCCGTCGCCGCCCACGACGACCGGCCCCGCGCCACGACGGTCACGCTTCTGCTCTCTGCCATCCTGCTCTCTGCCATGACCACCACTCTTCGCCGTACGGGCCCAGCGCACCTCCCCAGCACGGGGGAGGCAACTCCCCTCAGGAAGGGATCTCACGGGTGAGCACGGCGGCCGGCCGGGCGGCTCGGGAGCGAACTCGCAGGTAAACCGGTGGCTCAGGGAGGGGTCCTGCGGGTGAGCGCCGCGATCAGCCGGGCGACTCAGGAAGACAGCTCGCGAACGAACGCCACAGCCAACCGGGCGACTCAAGAAGACAGCCCGCGGGTGAACGCCGCAACCAGCCCCGCGGCTCAGGAAGACAGCTACCGGGTGAACGCGGCAGCCAGCCGGGCGGCCAGCTCAGCGGCGAAGGCGCCCCTGTCCTGGCGGCCCATCATGAACAGCCAGGCGAACACCGGCCCAACCAGCATGGCGTGGACCACGTCCAGGTCGGGAGCCTCGCCCAGTTCCCCTCTCCGGACCGCGCGGTCCAGGACCTCCTTGACGCAGTCGCGCTGCCGTTCCACGAACGTCTGGCGGAACCTGGCCGTCAGGCCGGCGTCCGCGGTGACGTCGGCCAGCAGACCGGGAACGGTGACCAGGGCAACAGGATTGCCCAACGTGGCGAGGATGTCGTCGATCAGCGCGGCCAGGTCGGCGGAGAAAGAGCCGGCGTCGGCGGGCGTCTCCAGAGTCATGGAGTGAACGGTGGCGGCGAACACCATCTCCTGTTTGGTGGCGTAGCGACGGTAGATGGCGGCCTTGCCGACCCCGGCCCGCGCGGCGACGGCGTCCACGGTGAGCCGGACGTAGCCGGTCTCGGCGAGCACCTGCCTGGTCGCGGCCAGGATGGACGCGTCAACCCTGCTGTCCCGCGGCCGCCCCGTCCGCGCCCCCTCCCCACCTTGCCGCTCCACCCGCGCTCCCTCCCGCCAACTTGTACGGCATGCCGCCACAAGACTCCCACCCGCGCCCCTGCGCCTGAGCCCCCTCAGCGGTGAACCCGCCCGACCGACCTCGCCGCCTCGTCGATCACCACCCGCCCAACCGACCCGGCCGCCTCGCCGGTCACCGCCGCCTGACCGGCCCACCTCCTGGCCGGTAGCCGCGCCCGACCCGGCCCCCACCTCCCCACCGATCGCCACCCGCCCAACCGGCCCATCTCCCCACCGGTCGCCACGCGCCCGACGGACCCCGCCTCCTCGCGGGTCACCGCCCTGCCGTACCCCAGGCCACGCCTTCTCGCCACCGGTCACGCTCGCTCTGCCGTACCCCAGGCCACGCCTTCTCGCCACCGGTCACGCTCGCTCTGCCGTACCCCAGGCCACGCCTTCTCGCCACCGGTCACGCTCGCCCTGCCATACCCCTTGTCGCCGGATCGCCGACCGCGCGGGTGCCGGTGATGTCCTGGCGGGAACGCCGGAGACGGGCAGGTCCTGGGTTCAGGCGGGTCTCCTAGCGGCGAGCAGGAGAACGACGGCCGGCGCCCAGATCAGGAGGAACGGCGACGGCTCGAAGGCGAGCGCCCCGACCGTGCCCCACCCGCCGAGCAACCATGCCACGAACGCGGGAGGAACGACGTTCCTCTTGCCGAGCCACGAGATCAGGAGCCCGAGCGTGAGCAGCGGCAGACCGAAGGACCCGACCGTCAACCAGAAGGCCCCGGCGGCGGGCGAAAGGGCGCTCAGGCCGTTGGCTGGGAACCACAGACCTCCGGAGACCCAGCCGGAGACGTACGACAGGCTGAAGACGGCGCAGATGACCAAGTGGAGTGCACCGAGGAAGGCGGTGATCCGGCCGGCGAGGACGACCTTGCGGCTTTGGGAGGTGACAGCGATGTCCATGAACGCCCCTTACGGAACCAAATGTTTCGGAACTTTCAGTTCCGTATGCTGTCACGGCGTGTAGCCGGGGTGATTGCCGGGGTGCCCGAACTCACTCCTCAGGCAGGCAGACAGTCCCGCCGGGCGGCAGCGTCAGATCCGTGAGATAGCGGGTGGCATGACCGATCGCACAGCGATTGCCCGACAGGTACAGGACATGGCCGAGCCCCCCGTAGCGGATCGTGGCCGAGCCGGGAACACGCCGCACCAGGCTCTCGGTCCATGCGTAGTCGACCCAGGTGCCCGCTCCCAGCAGCGGCGGCAGCTCTTCGGTCGGCAGCGGACGCGGTGGATTGGCCACCGGCAGCGGCCATCCGGAACAGCCCACCGAGTCGAACGCCGCGCCGCCGAAGTTCGGGGAGACCGCACGCGCCTGGCGGCGGAACCTCTCGTACTGCGCATAACCGGTGTAGCCTCTGCCGTCCCCGCAGCTCATCCCGAGGACGAGCGGCATCGCCCAGACACGCGCGTTGCCCAGGGCGACCTCGGCGAAGCCGGAACCGTCGCCGTGCCGTGCCCTGTCCACCGCCTCGGCGAAGGCCTGCCATCGAGCGTTCCCCGGCCCCGGGTCGGGCATAAAGCCGAACCAGCGAATCTGCGAGCCGGTCAGCCGCGCCTTGCCGAACTCCGCGGAAGAGACCGGGATCGGCGTCCGGTCCGCTCGCGCGATGAGCCTGCGCCAGACCTTCCCCGCGTCCTCGCCGTGCAGCGCGCAGGACTCCGTCGCCGCGCACCAGGTGCTGAATCGGGAGAACATCCGCTCCATGCCGCGCATGGCCACCAGATGCTGGCTCTCCCACCCGGCGGGCTGATTGATCACCCCGTCGAGATACATGGCACGGACGCGCTGCGGGAACAGCCGCAGGTACGCCGCGGCGGGCACGCCCCCGTAGGAGTTGGCCATGAAGCTCAGCCGTCGCTCCCCCAACGCGGCACGGATCGCCTCCATGTCATGGGCCACCGCGAGCGAGTCCAGCCTGCCGTACAGACCACTGCGGTCCTCGGTGTGGCAGGTCCTCATGGCCTTGGCGAACGCGGCGGCCTGAGCCTCGTACTCGGCGCGGTCGCGCGGCTCCACCAGGAAGGGGACCGCGAGTCGCGCGCAGGTCGGGGGCAGCTTGGCCATCAGGTCCGTGTTTCGGGGGTTGTAGGCGACGAGGTCGAAGCGCCGGCGCAGGCCCGTCAGGTCGCCCGCCGCGTGTCTCAGATCATCGATCCCCTTGGCACCCGGCCCACCCGGAACGTGCAGCACGCTGCCGATCCGGTGGGCCCGAGCCGTGGCCGGCAGCCGCGCGAGATCCAGAGTGATCTTCCTGCCACCGGGGTCCGCCCAGTCCAGCGGCACCTTGATGGCGGCGCACTGCATCCCCGCCTTGGCCTCCTCGCCCGCGCACGCCTTCCATTCGATCCGGGAGGCGTCTCCACTCGCGGCGGCCGCCGGTGGGAGCAGCCCGACCATCCCCGCCGCCGCCAGCCCGACGGCCAGCGATCCTCTCCTGCCCCGCATAGGTGCTCCCTCCGTGTCGACGGTGCTTGATCGCACCCTCCACGTTCGTGGAGTCGCGGCAGCGGGACCATGGGAAGAGCCTCCAGGAATTTTCGGGATGTCCCCGTCGAAAAGCGGGCCGGATGTCGGCCAGGCTGGAGGCGTGGGAACGCACTTACGCCGGCTGCTGACCGCTCCGCTGCGCAGGACGGCCTGGCGCGAGCTCGGATACGCCCTGGTGTCGCTGCCGATGGCCGCCGTCGGCCTGGTCCACCTGCTCGTCATGCTGCTGACCGCCGCCGCCTCGGCCACGTTCGTCGGAGTGCCGATGCTCGCGGCGGGCGTGGTCGGGGCACGGGGCCTTGGCGCCGTCGACCGGGGTCTGGCCCGCCTGCTGCTGGACCTCGACGTGCCCGCGCCGCCGCGGTTACGGCCCAGGCCAGGCCTGATCGGCTGGCTCGGATCGGCGCTCGGCGACACCGTCGGATGGCGCACCGCCGGCTACCTGGTGGCCAAGCCGCCCGCCGCGCTTGTCGCCTTCGCAACCGCGACAGGGGTGTGGGGTACCGGCCTGCTCCTGCTCAGCTGCCCGCTCTGGTGGCAGGACCGCCCTGTGCCGTACCTGACCGTCGGCACCTGGCCGCACGCCCTGCTGGCCGGCGTGGCGGGGACGGTCGTCCTGCTCCTGGCGCCCTGGGCGGTCCGCGTCGCGCTGATCCCCCATCGGCTGCTCGTGCGAGCGCTGCTCGGGCCGAGCCGAGCCGCCGCCAGGATCCGCGAACTGGAGCTGACCAGGGCGCGAGCCGTGGACGACTCCGCCGCCACCCTGCGCCGCATCGAACGCGACCTGCACGACGGAACGCAGGCGCACCTGGTGGCCCTGGCCATGAACCTCAGCATGCTGAAGGAGGAACTCGCCGAAGCGGGCCAGGACGAACGTCTCGACAGCACCCGCACCCTGGTCGACCAGGCGCACCGCAACGCCAAGGACGCCCTCACCGAACTGCGCGACCTCGTCCGCGGCATCCACCCGGCCGTTCTCGACCAGGGCCTGGAGGTCGCCCTCGCCACGCTCACCGCGGGCAGCGCCCTTCCGGTGGAGCTCCGGGTCGATCTCGTCCGGCGGCCGTCCGCCGCGATGGAGACCATCGTCTACTTCTGTACGGCGGAGCTGCTCGCCAACGCCGCCCGGCACAGCGGTGCCCGCCACGCCGTGGTCGAGCTCCAAGCGAGCAACGTGCGACTACGGCTGCGCGTCCGCGACAACGGCGCCGGCGGAGCGGCACCCGGCCTCGGGACAGGGCTGAACGGCCTGCGCGACCGCGTGCGGGTCGTGGACGGGACCTTGGAGATCAGCAGCCCGCCCGGAGGACCTACGGTTGTCACCGTCGAACTGCCGCTGCACACCTGACCAGGAGCCGCATGCGCATCGTGATCGCCGAAGACGCCGCCGTCATCAGGGACGGGCTCTCGCTGCTGCTGACCACGCGGGGACATCAGGTGGCCGCCGCCGTGGGAGACGCCACGGCGCTGTCCGGCGCCGTGGCGGAGCACCGGCCCGACGTGGCCATCGTCGACATCCGCATGCCGCCCACTCACACCGACGAGGGTCTGCGCGCCGCGATCCAGCTCAGGCGAGACCACCCGGAGCTGGGCGTGCTGGTCTTCTCCCAGCACATCGAGACCCGCTACGCCGCCCAGTTGCTGGCAGAGGGCTCGCACGGGGTGGGCTACCTGCTGAAGGACCGGGTCGGCGAGGTGGGCGACTTCCTCGACGCGCTCACCAGGATCGCGGCCGGAGAGACCGTGCTCGACCCGGAGGTCGTCACCCAGATCATGGGGGCGAGCAGACGCACCGAGGCACTGCACACGCTCACCGACCGCGAACGAGTCGTGCTGGCCATGATGGCGGAAGGCCGCTCCAACGCCGCGATCGCCGCCGGCCTGTTCCTCTCGTACGGGTCGGTGGAGAAGCACGTCACGCAGATCTTCGCCAAGCTCGGCCTGGCTTCTTCACCGAGCGACCATCGCCGGGTCCTGGCCGTTCTGCGCTATTTGGAGTCGTGACGCCGGGTTTCCGTTGGTCCCTCATCTGACGACTCGCTCTGCTGGAGCGCCTCTTCCAGCAGGTCCCTTTCGATCCGACGCTCAACGGCATTCACATAGGCGGAGAATCGACGTGTTTCTCCGCTATCACCACAAGACGGCGAGCACGACAAGGGGATCTCCTTCACCGGGGGACCGAGAGCACGACGTACGTCTCGGCAAGGGGACATCCGTGCACGACCACACCACCAGCGACCTGGGCGTCCATGCCTGTGTCACCGACGGCATGACCATGGGTCGTTGGCGCTTTACAAGCATCGCCCATCGAGAACCTCTTCGCCCGGCGAATCAGATCAACGACCGCCATTTCGTCGCGCTCGCCCGACAACTCAAGGAGAATTGCGCCGATATATGTGGTCTCGATCGCTGACGTGAGGAGAAGTGCGTGCTGCACCATGTCCAGCTGGCCTGCCCGCCCGGGAGCGAATCCGCCTCCAGAGACTTCTACGAGGGCGTGCTCGGGCTGACCGAGATCCCCAAGCCTCCGGTGCTCGCCGCGCGGGGCGGCTGCTGGTTCCGGGGCTTCGGCATCGAGTTGCACCTTGGCGTCGAAACGGACTTCCGTCCGGCGCGCAAGGCCCACCCTGGCCTGCTGGTCCAAGACCTCGACGCGTGGGCCAAGCGGCTTTCCGACGCGGGCCATCCGGTCACGTACGACGGCGACTTTCCGGGGATGCGCCGTTTCTACGGCGAGGACCCGCACGGCAACCGCCTGGAGTTCCTCGAGCCGCTCTCCGCACGCTGAGAACGGCGTGCCCGACCGCCGACCAGCGACCGATCGAAGAAGTCGGCCAAGGCGGGCCGCACCGCGCCGTGTCGAGGACGCCATCAAGGACGCCAAGAACCTCGGACTACCGACCGCCGATTCTCCGCCCGAGAAGGAGGGCGCGGCAGTGATCATCCCCACACCGCAGACCTGATCACGGCGTGGGGCAAGATCCGCGGCTTGGCCGCACCGCCCTGACCCTGATCCCGTCTGTCCCAGCAAGAGGAAAGGCCCCGCCCGCGGCCCGCCAGGGAAGATCAAGGGCCCGCCCGGGCAACCACCGGGCCATCGGCATGCCCGGACTCCGAAACCCCTCACCACATCAAGATCCACTCAGGCGGCGTACCCGCTCATGATCGTGAGAGATTCGGGCCGAGTTACGCGGGCCTGCTGTCCGGATATTCACCCACAGTGGCCGACGATTCTCCGAAGTCCGCCACCAGCCTCAGGTGACCGCCGAGCGCCTCCACGTATGCGGCGATCGAGTCGACCTGCATACGATCGAGCTCGCCATTCTCCATGCGTGAGACCCGGACCTGGCCGACGCCCATGGCGTCGGCGACAGCTGCTGACTCATTCCGCGCTCCTTGCGTATCTCGGCGAGGTGGTGTCCGAGCACGAAGGCGACCCGGGAGACCTGAGCGGCTTTCCTCCGCTCAGGCGCGTCGATGCCTGGGTCTGCGGCACGCCGAGTGGCGAGCGTGCTGTCCCAGCGATAATGGGTCGTCATTGAACCTCCTCGACGGGCGTGGTCAGGAATCACTCATAGCGTCTTCAGCAGCGACAGGCTCGTCGAATGGCCCGAAGGAGCCGCGTCATGACCGGCCGAAACGACACCGTGCGAGAGCCGACCGATGACGAACATCAGCGGTTCGTTCGCTACCTGCGGGAACTGGCGGTTGTCGGACAGGAGGACGAGGTTGGTCTGGTGCGCCGGGTCTTGCGCGATCCGGACGAGGTGATGGCGCAGTCAGCGGTGGGTTGTCATCTGGACCGGCGAGCGACGCAGTTGCTCACCGACGCCGGGTTCCCCGGTTGGGCCGATGCCATGGCCACCGTGGTCGGAGAGAAGGAGTTCCTCATTCGCCGCCTGCACGAGTGGATCCTCATGAGGTCGATCGCCATGGGCGGCCCATTGACAGCGGAGGAACTCGTTGCTGCCTCCGATTGGTTCCAGCGCACGGCTGCGCAGATGCTGACGTCACGGGCTGCGCTAGGCCTGCTCGCCAGCAAGGGGAGGACACGACGCGTTCGCGCTACCGCCAGCCTCCGGCTTGCTAAGCAACACCAGTAGGATCCACCGGTCTTGACGACTCCAGGACTGGCGAGGGTGGCCCCTTGACAGGGAGCAGTCCGGGAGCATCCCTCACCTGGTCGGCGAGAGGACGATCTACGGGGCCCAGGAGGCTACATTCGCCACCGCTCGCCTACCACCACGATGAACCAATCACGGAACCCGGCCAACGTGGTCGGGGTCCGGGGCTTGGCCCCGGCTGGGGGTCGTGGGGGGCTCGGCCCCCCGCTGGGAGGGGTCCGAGCCGTCAGGCGAGGTCGATGCCCTTGAGAGGGCTTTTAGTCGTCGCCCTCCACCCGCATCACGCTGGCGATCGCGCGGACGATGTCGAGCCTGCGCAGCCCCTCCATCGTCGCCGACAGCGCCGCGTCCGTCGCCCGGTGCGTGACGATGACCAGTTGCGCGTCGTCGCCGTGGCCCTCCTGCCGTACCGTCTGGATCGAGACGTCGTGCTCGGCGAACAGCTTGGCCACCTGGGCGAGGACGCCCGGCTTGTCGGCGACGTCCAGGGACACGTGGCAGCGGGTGACGGTCTCGCCCATCGGGTGGACGGCCAGCGAGGCGTAGATCGACTCGGACGGCCCGCGGGTGCCGGCGAGGCGGTTGCGGGCCACGGCGACCAGGTCGCCGAGCACGGCGGAGGCGGTCGGGGCGCCGCCCGCGCCCTTGCCGTAGAACATGAGCTGCCCGGCCGACTCGGCCTCGACGAAGACCGCGTTGTAGGCCTCGCGGACTCCGGCAAGCGGGTGCGTCCTGGGGATCATCGCGGGGTGGACGCGGACGCCGATGGAGCGGCCGTCGTCGGAGCGGGCGCAGATGGCCAGCAGTTTGATGACGTAGCCCATGGCCTTGGCGCTGGCCACGTCGGTCGCGGTGATCTCGGTGATGCCTTCGCGGTGGACGTCGGCGGCGGTGACGCGGCTGTGGAAGGCGAGGCCGGCGAGGATGGCGGCCTTGGCGGCGGCGTCGAAGCCCTCGACGTCGGCGGTGGGGTCGGCCTCGGCGTACCCGAGGGCCTGGGCTTCTTCCAGCGCGTCGGTGAAGGACGCGCCGGTGGAGTCCATCTTGTCGAGAATGTAGTTGGTGGTGCCGTTGACGATGCCGAGCACCCGTTTGACATGGTCGCCGGCCAGTGACTCGCGCAGCGGGCGCAGCAGCGGGATGGCGCCGGCGACGCTGGCCTCGTAGTAGAGGTCGCCGCCGCCCGCGTGGATGGTGGCGCCGTCTTCGGCGAGCAGGGCCTTGTTGGCGGTGACGACCGACTTGCCGCTGGCCATGGCGGCCAGGATGAGCGAGCGGGCGGGCTCGATGCCGCCGATCACCTCGATGACGATGTCGACGTCGTCGCGGGTGACCAGACCTTCGGCGTCGGTGGTCAGCAGGGCGGGGTCGATGGCGAAGTCGCGTTTGCGGCCGAGCCTCCTGACCGCGACGCCCGCCAGTTCGAGCGGGGCGCCGATGCGGGCGGCCAGGTCGGTGGCCTGCTCGTTCATGAGCTTGATGACCTGGGAACCGACGACGCCGCACCCCAGGAGCGCGACTTTCAGCGGTTTGCCACTCATAGCTGTCCCCTCAACAGGTCATCCTCGGTCTCGCCGCGCACGATGACGCGTGCCTTGCCGGCCGAGACGGCCACGACGGCGGGCCTGGGCAGATAGTTGTAGTTGCTGGCCAGCGACCTGCAGTAGGCGCCGGTCGCGGCGACGGCGATCAGGTCGCCGGGCGCGAGGTCGGCGGGCAGGTAGTGGTCGCGGACCACGATGTCGCCGCTCTCGCAGTGCTTGCCGACCACGCGCGACAGCATGGGGGCGGCGTCGGAGGCGCGCGAGGCGAGGACGGTGGTGTATTCGGCGCCGTAGAGGGCGGTGCGCGCGTTGTCGCTCATGCCGCCGTCGACGCTGACGTAGGTGCGCAGGCCCTCGACGTCCTTGACGGTGCCGACCTCGTAGAGGGTGATGCCGCCGGGACCGACGATGGCCCGGCCCGGCTCGACGGTCAGGCGGGGCACCGGCAGGCCCGAGCTCGTGCAGACCTTCTCGACGATCTCGCGAAGCGAGTCGGCGATCACCTTGATGTCGGGCGCCTCGTCGTCGTCGACGTAGGCGATGCCGTAGCCGCCGCCGAGGTCGAGTTCGGGCAGCACGACGCCGTGCTCGTCCTTGATCTGCACCAGCAGGGTGGCCAGGCGGGTGGCGGCCACCTCGAAGCCGGCGGTGTCGACGATCTGCGAGCCGATGTGGGAGTGGAGGCCGACGAGTTCGAGCTGCGGGAGGGCCAGGATCCGGCGTACGGCCTCGGCGGCGGCGCCCGTGTTGAGCGACAGGCCGAACTTCTGGTCGTCGTGCGCGGTGGCGATGAACTCGTGGGTGTGCGCCTCGACGCCGGTGGTCACGCGGACCATCACCTGCGGCCTGACGCCCATCTGCTCGGCGAGGTAGCCGAGGCGGGCGATCTCCTCGTAGGAGTCGACGACGATGTGGCCGACGCCCACCTCGAGCGCGCGTGACAGCTCGGCGGCCGACTTGTTGTTGCCGTGGAGCGTGATGCGCGAGGGCGGGAAGCCGACGCTGAGCGCGACCGCGAGCTCGCCGCCGCTGGCCACGTCGAGGCCGAGGTCCTCGTCCATGAGCCAGCGCACGACTTCCTTGCACAGGAACGCCTTGCCCGCGTAGTGCACGTCGGACCCGGCGAAGGCGGTGGCGTAGTCGCGCATGCGGGAGCGGACGTCGTCCTCGTCGATGACGTAGAGCGGCGTGCCGTACTCCTGGGCGAGGTCGCGGACGTCGACGCCGCCGACCGTGAGCGCGCCATCCGTTCGCGTCGACGTTCGCGGCCAGATCGCGGGGTTGATCCGGTTGAGGTCGGCGGGCGCCAGCGGCGGGCGCTCGTGGGGCAGCATCTCGGCGTGTCTGTCCCCGGCTGGATGGGCGAATCGACTCACCCGATCGAGGCTATCGGACTGGGTGCGGCCGATGGGACGCCTGCCCACGTATCGAGACGCGACGTGCCGACAAATCACCCCAACCCAAGGAAAATTTTGCCCTAAATCGCCTTATTGAGGGATATTTTCAGATTCGCTCCGGCCCCGGCAGCACCACCCGCACCGCCTCCGCCAGCCGTACACGTGCCGTGTGCACGGGCTCGGGCAGAAGATCCCCCAGGGGTACGGCGGGCGCGTGCTCGACGGCGTCGTGGTAGGCGAGGGCGAGCCTCGGCAGGTAGGTCCCCCACCCGGGGTCGCGGCTGGTCCGACGGCCGGGCAGTTCGGCCAGCAGCCTGAGCACGGCCCTGTCGTGCGGGCCGGTCAGCGTCTCGGGCCTGAAGGCGCCGGTCGGCACGCCGAGGTCAGCGGCCCACCTGATGACGGCCGCGGCCCTCGCGTGGCCGTATCTCACCACGAAGCCCGGGTTGTCCCAGGTGCGCGGCAGGTCCGGCCACGGGTCCTCGAACGGGACCGGCGTGAAGGGCTCCTCCAGCAGCTCGCCGGGAGTGTCGACGGTGATGTGGAGGAACCCCCTGCCGGTGACCGCCACCGCGCCGACGCCGTCCAGGGCGCGCACCCGCGCCGCCAGCTCCTCGGGCGGGATCCCGCGGCGCAGGGCGGCGGTGGACAGGTAGCCGGCCTCGCGCTCCCACGTCCCGTCGGGCGCGGGCGGCTCGCCGAGCACCTCCGCCAGCAGTCCGGGTCTCAAGGCGAGCGTCAGATGAGGGCGTGCGGTTCGGCCGAGCCGTACTCGACGAGGTGGGCGGCGCCCAGCAGCCACCGGTCCTCGTCGCGCACGCGCACGTAGCCGAACCGGTCAGCGGAGAACACCTTGATCCCGTCGGTACGGCACTGCCGCATCAGCACCTCGTCCCACCCCTCGGTGAGGTCCGCGAACCCGATCGCCCGCAAGGCGTTCCGCCTGGCCAGCAGCGTCGCCCCGTTGATCTCCGGCGTGTAGGTGTACTCCGCCTCCGGCTGCTTCAGCAGCGTCGCGTGCGCCCCGCGCAGGTGCGCGTAGTAGGACGCCTTGCCGACGATGTCGGCGGTGCTGAACAGGAAGGCGCGGCTGAGGTCGGCCAGGTAGTGCGAGCCGTACACGTCGCGCGGGTCCATGATCGCGACCAGGTCGGCCTCGCACAGGTCGAGCGCCCTGTTGAGCAGGGTGCCCGTGCTCGAGACCGGGTCGGGCTCCCTGAAGACGACCTCGCGCGGCGCGAGCACGTCGCGCGCCCGCTCCTCGGCACCCCGGGGCCCGAAGACGATCACCTGGGTGACGCCCGACTGCTTGGCCACCTGGGCCAGGCCGTGCTCAAGCAACGAGGGGTCGAGGACGGGAAGGATGACCGAGACGTTGAGCGTCGCCCTGGCGCTGGGCAGCCCGATGGCCTCCAGCAGGTCGTCGACGCGCTCGCTCATGGTGCCCATGGCGTAGGCCCTGCGCAGCGCGGCGTGCGCGCGCCGCGAGTCGCCCTCGGGGCCGATGGAGGTGCCGCATGCGGCCAGCTCGGCCAGCCGCCACTGCGGCGTGCCGGGCGGGCACTCGACGGCGATGGGCCAGCGGTAGGAGGTCAGCACGTCGGGATAGCCCAGGTGGGAGGGCAGCAGCTCGTCGAGCGTGAGCACCCGGCCGTAGCGCCCGCCCGACAGCGGCAGCGGGTTGTGCACGCGCGGCTGGACCGCGAACGGCAGGCGCGGCCAGCCCGCGGCCAGATCGGTCGTGAAGCGGTGGTCGAACAGCTCGGCGGAGGCCGCGTAGTCGGCGACGGTGCCCTGCGTGTGCCAGAAGACGGTGCGGATGCCGCGGGCGGCGCACCAGGCCAGCAGCTCGCGCAGCCCCTCGCCGGGTTCGCCGGTGATCTCTTCCGCCCATGGGCCCTGCGTGACCGACTCGACGACCAGCAGGTGCGGCACCTCGGCGGCCAGGACGCGGGCGAAGTCGCGGGGCGTGAACCCGGTCGTCTGCCGCCACTCGTAGCGCAGCAGCGCCTCGGCGTGCGGGTCGGCGATCACGGCCGCGGTCAGGTGCGGGCGGGTGTTGGGTCCCGTCGGGATCCGGTACGGCTTGAGCCGCACGGACTTGCCCTCGATCGTCCTGGTCGTGCTGGTGGCCTGGAACGCGGCTCCCGGACGCTCGTCCTTCTGCCCCGCGGGGATGGCGACGGCCTTGCGCTTGGGCGCCACGGGCCGCTTGACCGGCTTGGCCGCGCCCTTCAACCCCTTGGCCAGCCGGACCGGGTTGCTCTTGCCCGTCTTGATCGCGTCACCGATGCGGTTCCACCTGGCGACCTTGATGGACGACAGCTTCCACTGGGCGACCTCGGCCTGGTAGCGCTGCTCGGCCAGCTCCTTGCGCAGCTTCTCCGCCGCGGCGCGCTCGCTCTCCAGCTCGCCCTCGGCCTCGGCCAGGCGCTCGTTCATCGTCCTGAGCTCCTCGGTGGCCCGTTCGGCCTCCGCGAGCCTGGCCTGGGCGGCATCCAGCAGCCTGGCCAGCTCCGCCGCATGCTCCGCCTCGGCGATGGCGTCGCGCAGCGCGCGTCGCGTGCTCTCCAGCTCAGTAGTCACAGGCCCTCCGTCTCTCGGCCCGGCAAAGGATACTCTTTCGCTTGGAATCGGCGTTGAGGAGTGAGATCGCGTGCAGTGGCCGGCGTTCAATGTGAGGCCGTACGTGTGCGGCGCCCTCGGCCGGCTCGACACGGGCCTGCTCGACAAGCTGGCGGGGTCGGGGCCGAAGGTCCGTCCCGCGCTGCAGACGCCCGAGGCGGCGCTGTACAGCTCGCAGCCGCTGCCGCCCTACCACCGCACCGCGGAGACGTTCGCCTTCTCGTGGGGTGAGCGCAGGCCGGAGCGGGCCGCCGACTGGATCACGGTCGCCGAGACGTACGAGACGCCCGGGCTGATCAGCGACGGCGCGCGCACGGTGCTGCACGCGGGCGCGCTCGGCCTGGTCGACGTCTACTACGTGCGCGTGGGCGAGGCGGTCTACTTCTCCTCGCTGCTGAAGCCGCTGCTTGAGCTGGTGCCCGTCGACATCGACTGGGCGGCGTGGGCCTCGATCATCCAGGTGACGTTCCCGCTCGGTGACGCCACGCCGTACCAGGGGATCAGGCGGCTGCCCGGCTCCAGCGCGCTGGTCCACGCCCACGGGCGGCTGTCGACCGAGCGGCGGCTGCCGCGCTGGCTGCGGCAGGAGCCCTACGAGGCCTGGCGCGGCGCGGAAGAGCTGCTGGAGGTCCTGCACGGCGTCTACGACGACTACGAGGGGCGGCCGCTGCTGGTGCCCGTCAGCGGCGGCTACGACTCGCGGCTGCTGTGCTCGGTCGCGGTGGCGCGCGGCGCGGATGTGGAGTCGTGGACGACCAGCCCCGACGACGGCACCGACACCGACATCGCCTTCGCCCGCGCGATCACCCGCGAGCTGGGGGTACGGCACCGCGTCATCACCCAGGACGCCACGGCCTACCCGGGCGACGCGCTCGAGGTGGCGCGGCGGCTGGAGTTCATGACCCCGCACCACGCCTGGTACGCGCCCTTCGCCAAGGAGGTCCACGGGGCGGGCCGCGTGCTGGTCGACGGTCTGGCCGGTGGCCCGCTGCTGAAGAACTTCATGGTCAGCGGTGCGGCGCTGGAGGCCAGGACGCAGGCCGAGCGCTCGGCGGCCGTCCTCGGCTCGCTGTCGCTCGGCGCGCCGTCGGCGCCGTTCCTGTCGGAGGCGGCCGAGGGGTGGATCGGCGACGTGGTGCGCGAGCAGTTCGACGCCTCCACCTCCATGCTCCACGGGCACCGGGCCGAGCTGCCGCTGTCGGTGCTGCACACCCGCACCGTGCGCGGCATCGCCCGCTCGGCGGTCAACCTGGTCGGGCCCGAGGCGTCGTTCGCCGCGCCGTTCATCCATCCCGCCTTCTTCGACGCGGCGCTGTCGGTCGGCGTGGCGCGCAAGGACAAGGGCCGCTTCTACCGGGAGCTGCTGCACGCGGCCAACCCCAGGGTGGCGGCGCTGCCGTCGACGAACGTGGTCAAGCAGCCGCTCCAGCGGGTGCCGCTGCGCTCGACCGCCGCTCCCGCCCGCGACTACTCCCACCGGATGCTGGCGAAGGTGGCGGAGAAGGTGCCGGGTCTGCTGTCGGAGGGGCTGCACGAGGTGATCGCCTCGGGGCCCGACGCGCTGACCCGGTTCAGCGGGTGGAACGACCGGTTCTGGGTGCGCGGCCTGGTGCTGTTCGGCGCCTGGCTGACCGACTACGAGAGCGACCTCGCCGAGCTGTCGCCGCCCTTCTGACCCGAAAATAACGATCATGTGGGCAGGCGGCAGCGAACCCCGGCGCGCAGGCATCGGGCAGGGCCAGTGAGAGCCGTATGAGTCAGGCAGCCTGGGGGGCGGGGTCGTGGACCACGACCTTCCCGTCTCGGATTTCGATCTTTTGGCCGGTGATGGCTTCCAGATGTCGGGCGAGGTTGCGGGCCTTGCGGTCTTTGTTGATTCGGGAGTCGTAGAAGTCGGGACCGAGATCGATGAAGTGCTCGGCGGGGTCAGCCAGCAGGTGCCAGATCACTGTCAGGACCGAGTTACCGCCGGCGACGATCGCTTTCTGTTTGCCGATCCGGCGGGCACGTTTCCGATACTGGGCGCCCAGG